>DASYFU010000190.1:0-2870 GCA_036498225.1 Gaiellaceae bacterium
GGCGATCAGCTGAAGACGCTCCAGTCGCTGAAGAGCGCCACGAAGGTCGGCACCGAGCAGGTCGACGGCGCCTCCGCGACCCGCTACACGGTGCAGACGACGGCCAAGACGTTCCCTTCTTACGACGTGTGGGTGGGCGACGATGGTTACATCCATCGTGTGCAGGTCGCGCAGGCGAATCCCAAGGTGTCGGTCACGCTCGATTTCTCGAAGTTCGGTGAGACCGTGACGGCGACCCCGCCATCCGCGTCGAAGGTCTACGTCTCGAAGAACGGGAAGATCCCCGGCCTCGGCGGGAGCGGCGCCTGATGCAGGTCGCGCTCAAGATCTGGCGGTACGACGCCGCTACCGGCGACCGCGCGCTGCGCGAGTACGAGATCGACGCGCCCGACGAGGCGACGCTCCTCGACTGCCTCGACATCGTCAAGGACAAGGTCGACGGGTCGCTCGCCTACCGCAAGAGCTGCCGCATGATGATCTGCGGCTCGTGCGGCATGCGCATGGACGGCGCGGCCGTGCTCGCGTGCAAGACGCGCATGTACGACATCGCGCAGGAGGGCCGTATCCCCGTTATCTCCGCGATGGGCAACATGCCGATCGTCCGCGACCTCGTCGTCGACATGGAGCCCTTCTGGAACAAGTTCAAGGCGATGAATCCCTATCTCCAGCCGGGCTACGACCGTCCGGAGGACGGGCGCGAGTATCGCGTACCGCCCGCGCGGATGGACGCGGTCAAGAAGGAGGCGCTCTGCATCAACTGCGGCTGCTGCGTCTCCGAGTGCAACGCGATGGAGTCCGACCCGGAGTTCCTCGGCCCGCAGGCGCTCGCGAAGGGCATGCGCTTCGTGGGCGACCCGCGCGACGCGGCGACGGTCGAGCGGCTCGAGCAGTACAGCGGCGAGCACGGCATCTGGGAGTGCACGCGCTGCTTCTTCTGCAACGAGCGCTGCCCGAAGGGCGTCGACCCGCGCGACGCGATCGCGAAGCTCGGCGCCGAGGCGATCAAGAACGGGATCGACCGAGACATGGGCGCGAAGCGCGCGAAGTGGTTCATCCGCTCGACCGAGACGACCGGCTGGCTTCGCGAGACCGAGCTCGTGCCGAAGACGCAGGGCGTCGTCTCCTCCATCAAGCAGATGAAGTTCGCGCTGAACCTGATCAAGCACAACAAGGCCGGCCTCGCGTTCCCGCCGCACGTCGCGAAGGACGTCGACGAGGCGCGCGAGCTGCACAAGATCGTCCACGCGCAGGGGCGCCTCGGCGCGGCCGGCCACATCCAGGGCGAGCGCGCGCTCGCGAAGCTCGCGCACGGCGTGCACGACGAGGGCCGCGACCCGTACGGGCCCGGCTCGTTCCCGAAGCCGTATCTACCGGAGGACACCGAGTGAAGAGAGTCGCGTACTTCAAGGGATGTCTGGCGTCGCTCTCCGCGAAGGAGCTCGACACCTCGACGCAGGCGCTCGCGCCGCGCGTCGGACTCGAGCTCGTCGAGCTCGAGTCGGTTACGTGCTGCGGCGCCGGCGACATCCACGAGGCGGAGCCGGACTACTACCTCCACCTGAACGCGCGCATCCTCGCGTACGCGGAGGCGACCGGCTGCGACACGCTCCTCACGGTCTGCAACGTCTGCACGCTCAACCTCCGGCAGGCGAACTTCATGCTGCAGGGCGACGAGAACCTGCTCGACCGCGTGAACGAGAACCTGAAGACCGTGGGCGTTCCCGCGTATACCGGCTCGGTCGACGTGCGCCATCTGCTCTGGGAGATCGCCGAGGGCGAGGGCTACGAGTTGCTGAAGACCGCCGCGCACAAGGGACTGAAGGGCCTCAAGGTGGCGCCGTTCTACGGCTGCCAGATCCTGCGCCCGTCGAAGATCATGGGCTTCGAGGATCCCGACCGCCCGTGGTCGCTCGAACGGATCATCGAGGCGTGCGGCGGCGTGGCGATCGACTATCCGGCGAAGATCAAGTGCTGCGGGTTCCCGATCATCCAGGCGCGCGAGGAGACGGCGATGGGCGAGCTCATCCAGCCAGTTGAGCAGGCGCTCGAGGCGGGCGCCGACGTGATGGTGACGCCGTGCCCGCTCTGCCATCTGTCGCTCGACGCGTGGCAGCAGAAGCTCGAGGCCGCGACGGGGCGATCGTTCAAGCTGCCGGTTCTCCATCTCGCGCAGCTCGTCGGAGTGGCCGCCGGCCTCGAGGAGTCGGAGCTGAAGTTCAAGCGTCACATCGTCGACCCGCGGCCCGCGCTCGAACGGCTCGAGGTCTGACCACGCCGCAAGGTCTGCCTGCGGGCGGGATCTGGTGAATCACAGAGGGGCGGATTCCGGCGCGGTGACCTTCGGGCGCCGCGCCGGAACATTTCTCGGGGCGGCACTCGGCTGGGGGCTGTTCGAGGCCGGGTGGCCGCGGTTGCGCGAGCTGGAACTGCCGGTGCCGGGGCTACCGCGCGACCTGGACGGCCTGCGCATCGCGCATCTCTCCGACTTTCACCTCGGTGTGCGCTCGCCCGGCGTCGGCGCCGTCGTGCAGGCGGTCGAATGGACGGTGGAGCGGCAGCCCGACCTCGTCGTCATCACCGGCGATCTCCTGACGCATCCGCGTGGCGAGCCGCTCCTCCGCTCGCTCGTCGACCGGCTGCCGCAACCGACGGTGGCGATCCTCGGGAATCACGACGTCGCCATCTCGCGCGATCCGCAGGCGGTTCGCTCGAACGTGACGGAGCTCGCGCCGGCGACGCTGCTGCGCGACGAGGGAACGATGCTCGAGCTGCGCGGCCGCAACGTGTGGGTGGCGGGCGTCGACCCCCGCATGATCGTCCGCGGCCGCGAGAAGACCGATCCGAACGGGTTGTCCACGACCGGCGCCGAC
>DASYFU010000191.1:0-8926 GCA_036498225.1 Gaiellaceae bacterium
GGCTCCGCGCCGATGACGACGGCGGCGGCGTGGATGCCGTCCTGGCGCGTGAGCCCTTCGAGCGGGCGCGCGAGGTCGACGATCTCCTTCGTCGTCGGGTCGGAGTCGTACGACTGACGCAGCTCCTGTCCCGGTTTGAGGCAGTCGTCGAGCATCTGGCCCGGGCCTTCGGGGATGAGCTTCGCGATCTTGTCGACGACGCCGTACGGGATCTCGAGCACGCGGCCCGCGTCGCGCACGGCGGCGCGGGCGGCCATCGTTCCGAAGGTGATGATCTGCGCGACGCGGTCGTTGCCGTATTTCTCGCGCACGTAGTTGATGACCCGCTCGCGTCCTTCCACGGCGAAGTCGATGTCGGCGTCCGGCAGCTGCTTGCGACCCGGGTTGAGGAATCGCTCGAAGAGAAGGTCGTAGCGGATCGGGTCGACGTCGGTGATCTCGAGGCAGTACGCGACGAGCGAGCCGGCGGTGGAGCCGCGGCCAGGGCCGACGCTGATCCCGTTGCGCTTCGCGAAGCTGACGAAGTCCCAGACGATGAGGAAGTAATCGGTGAAGCCCATCTCGCGGATGGTCTTCAGCTCGAACTGCAGGCGCTCGCGCAGGTCGGAGTCGATCTTGTCGTAGCGCTTCGCGAGGCCTTTCTCGCAGAGCTCGACGAGGTAGTCGAACGCGTCGCGATCGTCCGGGACCGGGTAGCGCGGCAGGAGGATCTGGCCGAGCTCGATCTCGACGTTGCAGCGCTCCGCGACTTCGAGCGTGCGGCGCAGCGCGTCGTCGTGGCCGGGGAAGTCGAGCGCCATCTCCTCCGGCGACTTGAAGTAGAAGTGATCGGTGTCGAACTTCCAGTGGTTCGGGTTCTTCAGCGAGTCGCCGGACTGGATGCAGAGGAGCGCCTCGTGCGCGCGCGCGTCGTCGTGCATGAGGTAGTGGACGTCGCCGGTCGCGACCGTCGGCAGCTTGCGCTTGGCGGCGAGCGCAACGAGCTCGGGAAGGATGCGCTGCTGCACGTCGAGGTGCGCGTTCTGCAGCTCGACGTAGACGTCGCCGTCGCCGAAGACCTGCGCGAGGCGGTCGAGCTCCTTCTCCGCATCCTGCGGGCGGTTCTCCTCGAAGGCCTTGCACACGCGGCCGGAGAGGCAGCCGGAGAGGGCAATGAGGCCGTCAGCGTGGCGCTCCAGAAGCTCCCAGTCGACGCGCGGCTTGTAGTAGTAGCCCTCGAGGTAGCCGAGCGAGGAGAGCTTGACGAGGTTCTGGTAGCCGGCGGTCGTCTCGGCGAGGAGCGTCAGGTGCGCGTAGCCCTTCATCTGCGCGCGGCGGTCGTCGGCGACGTAGACCTCGCAGCCGACGACGGGCTTGATCCCGTTCTTCTGCGCGGCTTTGACGAGGTCGATCGTGCCGGCGAGGGAGCCGTGGTCGGTGAGCGCGACGGCCGGCATTTGCAGCTCCGCGGCGCGCGCGGCGAGGGCCGGAATGCGGCACGCTCCGTCCAGGATCGAGTACTCCGAGTGGACGTGAAGGTGGACGAACGGAGCGGTCTCGGGCACGGGAGAGCCACTCTACAAGGGGGTCCCGACGGGGCTCTTCGGCGTGGCGGGACGGTAGGTCTTGGGGATAATCATGGTCCCGCTGCACGTGAAAACGGCCTAAAGCGCCGGTGGCAAGCTGCCGAAAGTCAGCTCGATGCTTGCTCCGGATCCCCGCTTCGAGCGCATCGACGCGATGGGCGGCCGCGAGTTCGAGGCTCAGGTCGCCGAGCTCCTCGATCTCCTGGGTTACGAGGGACGTGGAACAGACGCCGTATTCGACAACGGTGCCGACACCCTCGCGACTAAGGACGGACTACGGGTCGCAGTGCACGTGAAACGTTGGTCGAAGTCCGTCGGGGTGGACGCAGTTCGCCAGCTCATTGATGGCACCAAACGTTACGGGTGCGACCGAGGACTCCCTCGTGACGAACAGCTATCTCACCGACGAGGCCATCCGAAGCGCCAAGGCGTGGGAGATCGAGGTTTGGGACCGCAGTAGGCTGGCCAACTACGCTGCCGGCGAGCCTGCCTCGGCCGACACAAGCTTTGTGCGCTCTGCGGCCAGCCTGTCTCACCGGGCGTCACAGAGTGGTGCCTCTCGCATCCGGGGCGCTACGGCGGATTCGTGTACTGCCTAGGGCATGAGAAGCGTGCGAACCGCACAGCGTCATAGGATCGCTTCGTGGAGGACGAACATCTTCGGAACGCCTGCTTCCTCGCACTCGACGTCCTTTGTGCGCAATACGGGGAGGACGTTCCGTATGTAGGCGGACTCAGCAAGGGCTTCCCTTTCCAAGGCGAGCGCGTCGCGTTCCTTCAGAGGTACAAAGGAATCCATCAAGCGCGCCAACAAACGGGAAGCGCGCCCCTCTCGATCATGACTTCTGCGAAGTCTCCGTATGACGACGAGGCACTAGACGAGGGTTTCCTCTACGCGTACCGCAATGGGCCAATCGATCAATTTGATAATCGCGCTCTTCGCGCCGCTTATGCACAAGGAGCGCCTTTGGTCTACTTCGTAGCTACGCGACCGGATTGGTACAAGCCGATTTATCCGGTGTTTGTGACCGAGGATGATCCAATTGCACGTCATGTCCTTGTCTCGCCGGGTCGGATGATCGGGCCACTCGACGAGCCGGAGCCCGTCCCCGTCGAAGACCCGCTGGAACGAAAGTACGCCGTCCGCGAGACACGCGTTCGCCTGCATCAAGCGCGCTTTCGCGGTCGCGTGCTCGTCGCGTACTCCAGCCTGTGCGCGATCTGCCGACTCAAGGAGTCACGCCTGCTCGACGCGGCCCATATCGCTGGCGATCTGGAAGAGAAGGGCGAACCCGTGGTCTCGAACGGTATGAGCCTCTGTTCGATTCACCATCGAGCGTTCGATCAAGACCTCGTCGGCGTTTCACCCGACTTCAAGGTGCATGTTGCGAAGCGTTTGCTAGAGGACGAAGACGGACCCATGCTTGAGT
Source organism: Gaiellaceae bacterium (assembly GCA_036498225.1). Classification (GTDB taxonomy): domain Bacteria; phylum Actinomycetota; class Thermoleophilia; order Gaiellales; family Gaiellaceae; genus Palsa-739. The sequence continues at coordinate 2,996 of DASYFU010000191.1, forward strand.
TACTGAAAGGCTTCAATCAGGCGTTCATCACCTTGCCGTCTAAGCCATCGTGGAGGCCTGACCCAGCGCGCCTCGCCGAACGCTTCGAGCGATTTCAGATCGCGAGCGCCTGATCGCCCAAGCGGAAAGCTCGGCGTAAACCGAGGGTCTTGTTTTCGAGGTAGCGGCGGAGCGTGGCTAGATTATCGACGCTCTCCGTGTAGTCGTGTAGCTAACGAATTGAATAGGCCATCAAAATCGCGTCCACCATCTCGCCGGCCCGCTGGTAGTGCCCCTTTCTGAAGCCCTCGCGCTCGAAGCCGAACTTCTCGTAGAGCCTGATCGCGGGCTCGTTCCACGGGAAGACGTGCAGCTCGAGCTTGCGCACGCCCGCCGTCCGCGCCCACTCGACCGCCGCCTCAAGGAGCGCCCACCCCACGCCCTGCCGGCGCGCGTCCTTCGAGACCATCAGGCCGATGTCAGCGACGTGCGCGCTTGCGGGATGCGCGTCGCGCGCGACTGAGAGCCGGCCGATCAACGCGCCGTCCTCCCGCTCCGCGACGAACACCGCCGCGTGCGCATAGCGGCGCACCGCCTTCAAATACCTCCGCTCGTCGCCGGCCGAGCGCCACTCGCCGTCCGCGCTGATCAACCACGCCTCCGGCTCGCCGCTCACCTCCTCCGCGAGACGCGTCAGATCCTCCGCGTCACCGGGCTCCGCGCGACGGACGACGAACTCGCTCACGCCACCACCATGCCCGCACCGCCCCGCCGCGGGTCGCCGGCGGCTGCAAGCCCGCCATCCGCGCGCACTTCGACTGCGCTCACGCCGCCGAAGTACAGGTTCTTTCGCCCGAACGGAACGTCACCTTCCAGCCCGGGCTCCGCGTAGACGACACCGTCCGCGAGATGCACGCGCGGCGCGTCGACTGCGTCTTCGACTCCCATGCCGCGCCCGATCACATTGGCCACGACCTGCAGGATCGCGCCGCGGAGCCGCTCCGAGCCGGCGGAACCGACGACGAGCCGCGGGCGGCCTTCGTCGAGCACGACCGACGGCGCCATCATCGACGTCAACCTTTCTCCCGGGCGCGCGCTTCCCATCAAATCCTTCTCGCCGAGCATGTTGTTCAGATGGATCCCCGTCCCGGAGACGACGACGCCGCTCCCCGATCCGAGCGAGCACGACAGCGACGCCGCATCACCGCGCGCGTCGACAACAGATATATGAGTCGTCCCGCCGGCAGAAGCGACGCGCGCAGCGTCCATCACCTCCATCGCGTGCACGATGTCGAAGTCGTCGCCGATCGACTCGAGCCCGAGCGCGATCAACCGTCCGCCGCTCGACGGCGGCGGGTTCGACAGGAATGTGCAGTCGCGGTAGCGCACCGACACCGGCTCGCGTTCGATCACGCGATACGACTCGACGTCTTCAGCTGAAAACGGAAGGTCGTCGTAGATCGTGCGCGCGCCGCCGGCCGCGATGCGGTCGATCGTGTATGCGAGATCGGGAAGCCGGAAGATCTCTCCCGACTGCAGCATCCGTCCACCGTAGAACGCGTCCCCTTCCGGCGAGTGCCGCAGCAGCGCGTCGAGGATCTTGTGCAGGTATCCCTGCGCCGGCGTCAACTCCACGCCGTCGCGCGCCAACGCGGCTGCCGGCGCGGCGAGCTCGGCCCACGGCATGGAGCCGAAGCGCGCGTGTGCCGCCTCCAATCCCAGCGCCGTCCCCGGCACGCCGACCGCCCCCGGCCCCGTGTGGAACACCTGCTCGGTGTCGCCGTCGAAGTCGACCGTCACCGCGAGCAGCTCCCCCTCCATGGGCTGCTGCGGAACGGCCACGAATGCGTCGAATACCACGGTGTGACTACCGTTGTGGACGAGCATGAATCCGCCGCCCCCGGGGCCGGTGAGCATGCTCTCGGTCACCCAGGAGGTGAAGGCGGCCGCCACGCAGGCGTCCACGGCGTTCCCGCCCGCCTCCAGAACGGCCGCCCCGGCGGCCGCCGTCAGGGGATGTCCGGCTGCGATCGCGCCCCTCATTCCCGAGAGCAAACCAACCCGGGCGTTTGGCGTCTATACGAGCGAGGACAGTTGGGGTCGATGGTTCAAGGACGGAGGGTCAGCAGGAGCAGCCTCGTCGCAGGGGCGCTCTTGCTGTGTGCCTTGGGCGCCGCACTGGCGACGCCTCAGCTGTTGGGGACGCGGGTAGGGAGCGCGCTCGAGACGCTCGAGCGCGCCGACCCGCGTTGGCTGTGGCTTGCCGCCACCGGCTTCACGCTCGCGGTCGTCGGCTCCGCCGGCTCCTGGCGCTCAGCCATGGGCCTGTGCGGTGGACGGACGACGCTGACGGACGCGACCGCCCGCTACGGCTCCGGCTCCCTCGTCAACACGTTCATTCCCGCGCGCGCGGGCGACGCGCTGCGACTCGCGCTCTTCTCGCGCCTCGTTCCGGGTGAACACCCGGTTCAGGCGACGAGCGGCGCGTTCGTCGCGCTCGGAGCTGCGCGCGCGGTCGTGCTCGGGACGCTCGTCCTCATCGGCGCCTTCGCGGGTGCGCTCCCGCTGTGGCCGCTGCTCGCCGCCGCCGGCCTCGTCGCGATCGCGATCGCCCTGGTCGTCCGCGCACGCCACAGCCGCGCGCACCTGCTCGACGCGTTCCGCGCGCTCGCGGCGGACCCGGTCGCTGCCACGCGGATCATCGGCTGGATCGCGCTCTCGATCGTCGGCCGCGTCGCCGCCGCCACCGCCGTCGGCGCCGCGCTCGGGATCGACCAGCCCTTCATTGCAGCGCTCGCGATCATCCCCGCGCTCGACGTCGCCGGAATCGTCCCGCTCACGCCCGGAAACGTCGGGGTCGCGAGCGCCGCAATGGCGTTCGCCTACCGCGCGAACGGCGCGTCATTCAACACCGGGCTCGCCGCCGGCATCACCTTCCAGGCGGTGGAGACGGCCGTCGGCATCTCGATCGGCCTCGCCGGGCTCCTCTGGCTCGCGCCGCATCCGCGCCCGCTCCGGCGGATCGTGCTCGCATCCGCCGTGCTCGGCAGCGCGATCGGCGCGGCCGTACTGGTTCCACTCCTCTAGGGGTAGTCTCAGCGCATGGTTCGGCGTCACCCGCTCGCGAGCGAGGCGCTCATGTCGGCATGCGCCGCAGCGGCGATCGCCGCAATCCTCGCGTGGCTCGGGCCGCCCGGCACCGATCTCGCCGCGCACGCGTATCAGCGCACGATTTTCCTCGAGCACGGCTTCACGCTCTGGAACAACTTCTGGTACGCCGGCCGGTACAGCTTCATCACGTACAGCCTCATCTACTACCCGCTCGCGGCCTGGCTCGGGATCAAGCTGCTCGCGGTCGCGACGGTCGCGCTCGCAGCGCTTGCGTTCGCGGTGATCATCTGGCGCGAATGGGGACCGTCGACGCGCTGGTCGAGCCGCTCGTTCGCCGCCGTGTGGGCCGGAATCATCCTCTCGGCCGCGTTCCCGTTCGCGCTCGGGTTCGCGCTCGCGCTCCTCGCCATCTGGGCCCTCCAGGCGAACGCGCGCTGGCGCTTCGCCGGGCTCGCGCTGCTCACGCTCGCGGCGAGCCCGCTTGCGTTCCTCCTGCTCGCGATCGTGCTCACCGGCATCGCGTTCGGCCGGCGCGTCTCGCTTCAAAGCGCCCGGATCCCGGTCGCCGTCATCGTGATCGCCGGCCTCGGCGAAGTCATTCTCTGGCGCCTCTTCCCGGGCGGCGGACGCTTCCCGTTCCACACCGCCGACGTCATCGCCGGCTCCGGCTTCTGCCTGCTCGGTTTCGCGCTCACCTGGCGCGTCGAGCGCGCGCGCGTCCTGCAGTTCTTCTTCGCCGTGTATCTCGCGGCGATGATCGGCTCGTACGTCGTCCCCTCCGAGCTCGGCGGGAACATCGAGCGGCTCCGCTTCATCGCCATCCCGCTGGCCGTGCTGATCCTGGCGCTGCGGCACTGGCGGCCGCTGCCCGTCGCGATCGGCGTGCTCGTGCTTGCCGTTTCCTGGAACGTGTCGCCGCTCGCGGCGAGCTACATCCAGGGCTCGGAGGACGTGACGTCCAAGGCGGCGACCTGGACGGGGCCGATCGCGTTCCTCAAGGCGCACGCCGGGCCAGACGTCCGCATAGAAGCCGTCGACACGGCTGACCACTGGCCGGCGGTCTATCTCGCCGACGCCGACATCCCGCTCGCGCGCGGCTGGTTCCGGCAGGACGATTTCCCGCAGAACGAGGTGCTGTACTCGAAGCTCGGACGGCGCGCGTATCTGAACTGGCTGCACGGGCTCGGCGTGGGGTACGTCGTGCTGGCTCGGACGACGCCCGACTACAGCGCGCGCGCCGAGTCTGCGCTTGTGCGGAGCGGCCGTGCCGGTCTCGCGAAGGTCTACGACGACCGCACGATCGCGATCTATCGCGTCCCCAACTTCCGGCCGATCGTCACCGGGCCTGGGACGTCGCGCGTCCTCTCGATGACGCAGGCGCGGATCGTCGTCGCCGTGAGCAGAGCCGGGACGTACAGGATCGCCGTGCGCTATTCGCCGTACTGGCGCGCGTCCGACGGCTGCCTGAGCAGGGGCGACGACGGGATGCTGCGCCTGCGGACGCTGCGTGCCCGCGTCTCGCGCATCGGCTTCATCGTCAGTGCGGACAGCGCGTTCGACCAGCTCGCCGGCCAGCGGCCGAGCTGCAAGCTGCCCTAGCTACGAGCGTCCAAGGCCCTTGCGGCCGCTAGGCCTCGATCTTGCGCTCAGACTCAGCCTGTCGCGACGACTCTGTCGCCGACGCGAATCACGCCGTCGCTGAGGATGTCGGCGTTGATGCCGGCGCGGTGGACGAGATCCTTGATGATCCCCGGCCGCGTCATCGACTGCAGGTGCTCGCACGGCTCGCACAGCTCGACGCCGTAGCACTCGACTTCGCCCACCTTGAACGTCTTGCCGACGAGGTCGTTCAACTGCACGCCGCGCACCGTGACGTTCCGCCGCGTCTCGCCCAGTGTGAGCCCGACGTCCTCGACGTTCTCGGCCTCGACGAGGGTTAACGCCTGCCCCGGCTTCGCGCCGCCCGCGCGGAAGTTCCGGTCGCCCTCGAGCCCCTTGCCGGCGACCGCGCGCACGGACTCGACCGCCTGGAGCGGCCCGCCCTCCTCCGGCCCGATGTGGATCGCCTCGATCACTTCTTGCCGACGATGAAGGACACGAGTGTGGCGAGCTGCGCCGTGCTCAGGCTCGAGCCGAACGTCTGCGGCATGATCCCCTTCGGATAGCCCGGCGAGATGAACGCGTTCGGCTGGACGATCGACTGCTTCACGAACGCCGCGAGCGGCATCTTGGCCTTCGGCGCGTCCTTCTCCGGCGCCGTGTCGAGGTTCGGGCCGACGGTCGCGCTCGTGCCCGCCGCCTTGAAGGTGTGACACGCGCCGCAGCCGGAGGAGATGAAGATCGCCTTGCCGGCCGCGCTCGGCGCAGCGGCGGCAGTCGTCGTCGCTGCTGCGGTGGTCGTCGTCGTCGCCGCCGCCGACGTCGTGGGGGTCGACGTTGCGCCGACCGTCACCGTCCGCGTCCCGCTCTGATGCCCGGTGTAGTGGCCGATCGCCCAGCCGACCGCGCCGGCGGGCGCGAGCAGCAGCGCGAACAGGAGCCAGACGAGGACTTCGCCGGCGGCGACGATGGGCTTGGGACGGCGGCGACCGGGCACGGCCGAACGCTATCGAATGACGAGGTCGTCGAGCGGCTTCCGCTTCGCGCTCGCGGACCACTCCTCCGAGCTGCGCGCCTCGACGTTCAGCTCGCGCTGCGGATAGCCGAACGAGAGGATCATCTTCACGTCGCCGCCCGCGATCTCCGCCGCCTTCTCGGGATCGCGGATCCCGTTCGGACACGAGACGACGCCGAGGTCCCACGCCGCGAGCATCATGTTCTGCGCGCAGCGGCCGACGTCGA
>DASYFU010000192.1:0-15642 GCA_036498225.1 Gaiellaceae bacterium
TCGTCAAGCAGATCGCCGACGCGCACGGCGGCACCGTCCGCGCGGAGAACGCGCCGGACGGCGGAGCGGTCGTGTTGCTCCGGCTTTCACCGACTCGTTAGAGCTGCTTTAGAGCCGCTTTAGACGGGTCGGGTTTCCTGGGGGCGTGCCCGCCCGCGTCGCACTCGCAGCTCTCGTCGTCGCCGGCCTCGCGCTCCTTGCGGGCTGCGGCGGCGGGGGCAAGGCGCCGTCCGTCGCGAGCCTTCCGCCGTCGCAACACGGCACGACGACGACGGAGAGCACGCCCCCTGTTGCGGCTACGGGCTCGTCGGGTAACGGCAGACAGGCCTTGAGCGCGGCAATCAGGGTCCCGGACGGCTCGAAGTTCTCCGCGTGCATGCGCAAGAACGGCGTCCCCAACTTCCCCGATCCGAACGCGCAAGGTGTGATCCAGTTCGGATCCGCCGACGGCATCAGCCTCGCCTCGCCGAAGTTCCGCGCTGCCCAGCAGGCGTGTCGCAAAGTTCTCCCGAACGGCGGTCAGCCGACGCCGCAGCAGATTGCGAGGGCGCAGCAGACGGCGCTCGCGTTCTCCGCGTGTATGCGCAAGCACGGCATCAAGGACTTCCCGGATCCGACCTTCTCCGGCGGCGGTATCCAGATCCGGCTCGGGGGCAGGCCGGGAAGCGACCTCAACCCGCAGTCGCCGCTCTTCCAGAAGGCGCAGACGGCGTGCCAGGCGCTCCTGCCCGGCAAGTTCGGGAAATGAGCAGGCTCCGCCTGCGTCTCGACGGTCGCCGCACGCTCGTCGCCGCCGGGGTCGCCGTGGTCGCCGTCGTCGCGCTCGTGCTCGTTCTCGCGAATCCCTTCGGCGGCGGCGGGCCTGCGGCTGCGTCGACCGACAACGGGACGCCGACCACGCTCTACACGTTGCGCCGTCAGAATCTCTCCGAGCAGACGCAGGTCAGCGCGACGCTCGGATACGCGGCCCCGTCCACCGTCGCAGTCGCACCGGGCACCGCGCCGGCGAACGTGCAGCAGGCGCAGGACGCCGCGACGTCGGCGTATGCGACGCTCGCCGACGACACGAAGGCGCTCGACCAGGCGAGAGCGTCGCTCGACGGCGACACGCGGAAGCTCGCGATCGACTGCGCCGGGAGCAAGGCCGCCGAGAGCGGCGGTGGCGGCGGTGCGGCCGGAGGAAGCGCGCCTCCGTGCGCGGCCGACTCGCAGTCCATGACGACCGACAGGCAGAACGTCGCGAGCAGCACGTCGAAGGTGCAGGCGGACGAGCGCGCGGCGGCGTCGGCGGGCGAGGCGCTCGCGCAGGCGCAATCGTCCGCGTCCCTCGCCGGGCCTTCCTCGTCGTACACGATGCTGCCGGCGGTCGGAACGATCGTGCGGCGCGGCGGTGCGCTCTACGGGATCGGCGGACAACCGGTGATCCTGCTGTACGGCGGCGTGCCGCAGTGGCGCGCGTTCGCGTCCGGCATGTCACCTGGGCGCGACGTCGCCGAGCTGAACGCGAACCTGCGCGCGCTCGGCTACGGGCCGCTCTCCGGTGACGCGTTCACCTCTTCGACCGGGTCGGCGATCGCGCACTTCCAGGCCGCGCGCGGGTTGCCCGCCACGGGCAGCCTTCTGCTCGGCGCCGTCGTCTTCGAGCCGGACGCCGTGCGGATCACGAGCGTGACGCCGACGAACGGCGCACCGGTTCAGGCAGGGCCCGTGCTCGGCATCACGTCCGTGCGGCGCATCATCACGATCGCGCTCGACGCGTCGCAGCAGTCGAGCGTCAAGGTCGGCGACGCGGTCGTCATCACGCTTCCGGACAACTCGACGACGCCCGGTCGCGTGACGTATGTCGGCAGCGTCGCGACGACGCCCTCGAGCAGCAACCAGGGCGGAGGAAGCAGCACGCCGACGATCGAGGTCGACGTCACGCCTGACCACCCGGGCGCGACTGGCCACCTGGATCAGGCGCCGGTGGACGTATCCATCACGACGGCGACCGTCGACAACGCGCTCGTCGTACCGGTGAACGCGTTGCTCGCGCTCGCCGGCGGCGGCTACGCAGTCGAGGTCGTCACCGCCGGCGTGCACACGCTCGTCGGCGTCAGCGTCGGCCTGTTCGACGACGCGGAGGGGCTCGTGCAGGTGAGCGGGCAACTCCATCCCGGGCAGCGTGTCGTGGTGCCGTCGCAATGAGCGCCGTCCTCGAGCTCGACGCGGTGACGAAGACGTACGGCGACGACCCGCCGGTCGCCGCGCTGCAGGGCGTGAGCTTCCGTGTCGGCGCGGGCGAGCTCGTCGCCATCCTCGGCCCCTCGGGATCGGGAAAGTCGACGCTGCTCCATCTCATGGGAACGCTCGAGCGGCCGAGCGATGGGCGCGTGTGGATCACGGGCCTCGACGTCGCGCAGATGTCCGACCGCGAGCTCGCGGCGGTTCGCGCGACGCGCATCGGCTTCGTGTTCCAACAGTTCTTCCTCGCAGAGCACGCCACCGCACTCGAGAACGTCGCGGACGGCCTGCTGTACAGTGGCGTCGCCGTGGCCGATCGCCGCGCGCGCGCCGCGGACGCGTTGACGCGCGTCGGCCTCGGCGACCGGATCGGAGCACGCCCGACGCAGCTGTCCGGTGGCGAGCGCCAGCGCGTCGCAATCGCACGCGCGCTCGTCGGTCGTCCCGCCATCGTCCTCGCGGACGAGCCGACCGGCAATCTCGACAGCGCGAACGGCAGCGCGATCATGCGGCTCATCGACGAGTTGAACGCCGAGGGCGCGACGATCGTCGTCATCACGCACGAGCGCGAGATCGCCGAGCGCTTCCCCCGTCAGATCACGTTGCTCGACGGCCGGGTCGTGTCGGACGACGATCGAAGGAGGGTTGCATGAAGCTCGTCGTATCTGCGCTCGTCGTCACGGCTGCGCTCGCAGCCGGCGCGGGGAGCTCCTCGGCGGCCGGCACCGCGTGTCCCACGTCGAACCATCCGAACGAGCTCGTCCTTGCGGGCGGGAGCGCGCAAACGGCGCAGCTCGGCAAGCCGTTCCAGTCGCCGCTCCAGGTCGAGCTCGCGAACGCCAACGGCTGCCCGCTCACCGGGAACCTCGCCGGTGTGACGGTCGAGTTCGACGCACCGGGAAGCGGCGCGAGCGGGATCTTCGCGTCCAGCGGCACGCACGTCGCCGTCGTCGGCACGGACGCGCAGGGGATGGCCACCGCACCCGCGTTCACCGCGAACTACACCGTCGGCGACTACAGCGTCGACGCGCAGTCGGACTACGGCACCGTGAACATCGACCTGAACAACACCGCGAGCGGCCTCCCGTCGGCGATCGCCGTGACCTCCGGGTCGGGCCAGGAGGCCACGGTCGACGCGCAGTACGCGCAGGCGCTGCAGGCGCGTGTCACCGACGCGAACGGCGGCCCCGTCCAGGGCGCGGTCGTGAGCTTCGCCATCGTCCCCGGCCCGACCGGCGCGAACGCGAGCTTCCTCGGCGGCGGCCCCGCGAGCGCCGTCACCGACTCGAACGGTCTCGCGACCGCTCCGCCGCTGCTCGCCGGCGCGACGCCCGGAAAGTTCACCGCCACCGCGTCGACCGACGGCCTCGCGAGTGTCGCGGTCTTCTCGCTCGACAACCACGCCGACGCGATGGCGCTCACCGTCTCCCCAGAGGCGGATCCCACTGCGACCGTCGACACGCGCTACCGCGAGCCGCTGCACGCACGCGTCGTCGACGGCAGCGGGCAACCGGTCGAGGGCGCGAGCGTGACCTTCACGGTCGGCGCCGCATCGAGCGGCGCAGGTGCGAGCTTCGTCGGAGGCGCGGCGCAGGCGATGGAGCTCACGGACGTGAACGGCGTCGCGACGTCGCCCGGGATCCTCGCGAACAAGGTGTCGGGAACCTTCACGGTCACGGCGTCAGCCACCGGGGCGCCACCTGCCGCGTTTGCGCTGACGAACCTCGCAGCGAGAGCTGCGTCGATCGCCGTCGGTGCCGCGGGCGGATCGTCTGCGACCGTGGGGACGCGCTTTGCGGTGCCGCTTGCCGTCACGGTCACCGACAAGGACGGGAACCCGGTCGCGCACGCGAAGGTCGTGTTCACCGCGCCGAAGAGGGGCGCGACGGGCCGCTTCACGCACAAGCGCCGGCGCGTCACCGTCGCGACCGGCATCAAGGGCATCGCCGTCGCCCCGCGGTTCACTGCGAACGACCTCGCCGGCGGCTTCGTCGTCACGGTGAGCGTCCGGGGATCGTCCGCACGCGCCGCGTTCGCGCTCGTCGATGCACCGCGCTGATGGATCCACCTCTGGACTTCCCGCGCCTCCGGCTGTCCGACCTCGCGCGGGTGGCCAGCGTCGGGCTGCGCACGCGCCGCGTCCGTGCCGCGCTGTCGGCGCTCGGCATCGCCATCGGCGTCGCCGCCATCGTCGCGGTGCTCGGTCTGTCCTCGTCGTCGCAGGCGGGGCTGCTCGCGGAGATCGACAAGCTCGGCACGAACCTGCTCACGGTGACGAACGGGCAGACGCTCTTCGGCCAGACTGCGGAGCTCCCTGTCGCCGCGCCGGGGATGATCGCGCGCATCGGCCCGGTGCTCCAGGTCCAGGAGACGGGCTCGACGAGCGCGAACGTCTACCGCACCCCGCTCATCCCGTCGGTGAACACGAACGCGCTCGCCGTGCAGGCGGCGAGCCTCGCGCTCCCGCAGGCGGTGGGCGCAAAGCTCGCGCAGGGCAGCTACCTCAACGGGGCGACCGCGCACGAGCCGGTCGCCGTCCTTGGATTCGCGGCGGCGCAACGCCTCGGCATCGACAGGCTGTATCCCGGTGAGCGCATCTGGCTCGGCGGCCAGTGGTTCTACCTCGCCGGCATACTCGCGTCGGCGCCGCTCGCGCCCGAGATCGACTCGTCGGTGCTCGTCGGCTTCCCTGCCGCTCAGCGCTATCTCGGCTTCGACGGGCATCCGACGACGATCTACGTCCGCACGGTGACGAGCCAGACGGCGGCGGTGCAGGCGGTGCTCGCGTCGACCGCGAACCCGGAGTCGCCGAACGAGGTGCAGGTCAGCCAACCCTCCGACGTGCTCACCGCGCGCGCGGAGACGCAGAACGCGCTCAACAGCCTGTTCCTCGGCCTCGGTGCCGTATCGCTGCTCGTCGGCGCCGTCGGCGTCGGCAACATCATGTTGATCGGCGTGCTCGAGCGCCGCTCCGAGATCGGGCTACGCCGTTCGCTCGGCGCGACGAAGCGGCAGATCAGGACGCAGTTCCTGTCGGAGGCGATCCTCCTCGCGCTGCTCGGCGGCGCGGCGGGCGTCGCCGCCGGCGCGGCATCGACCGCGGTGTACGCGGCGACGAAGCACTGGACGGTCGTCGTCCCGACGACGGCGTGGGCCGGGGGCCTGGCCGCGGCGATCGTCATCGGCGCGGTCGCGGGCCTCCTTCCCGCGATCAGAGCTGCGCGCATGTCGCCGACGGAAGCGCTGAGGACGGTGTGAAGCGCGGCCTCCTCCTCGTCGTGCTCCTGGCGGCCGGCTGCGGCGGAGGGAAGTCGCCGTCGATCGCGACCCTCGGGACGACGACGACAACGTCGAGCTCGGCGTCCGGTCAAGCGCCGTTGCAGCAGGATGCCCTGAAGTACGCCGAGTGCATGCGCTCGAACGGCGTGCCCAGCTTCCCCGACCCCAATCCCGGCGGCGGCTTCACGTTCCACGTGGGCGCCGGGGGCGATCCCTCGTCGCCTGCCTTCGAGGCTGCGCAGGCGAAGTGCCAGAAGCTCATGCCGATCCCGGGCGGCCTCGCGCCCGGCTCGACGACGCACCCTTCCGCACAGTGGCTGGCGCAGATGGAGAAGGCCGCGCAGTGCATGCGCCGGCACGGCATTCCCGCGTTTCCCGATCCGAGGACATCGGTGCCGTCCAACCCGTTCTCCGCCGGCAGCCGTGGTGGCGTGATCTCGAACATCCAGGGAGCGATCTTCGTCTTCCCGGACACGATCGACATGCAATCGCCGGCGTTCGTGCACGCATCGGCGGTCTGCAAGTTCCCGCTGCACAACCACTGATGAGAACCGCTGCCGTGAGCATTGCTGTGATCGCCCTCGTCCTGCTGGCGGCGGCATGTGGCGGCGGATCGCCGGCGGGTCAGGCAGGCACGGCGGCGAACGGCTTCGCCCAGTGCATGCGCTCCAACGGCGTGCCGAACTTCCCCGATCCCGACAGGAGCGGCGCGATCCCCAAGGAGAGCCTGCAACAACTCGGCGTCACGAGCTCGCGGTTCCAGTCCGCGCAGAGCGCATGCCGGCATCTGCTCCCGAACGGCGGCAGCGGGCCGACCGCCGCCCAGGTGCAGCAGGTCCGAGTGCTGTCGCTGAGGTTCTCGCAGTGCGTGCGCGCGCACGGCGTCCCGACCTTCCCCGACCCCGACAGCAGCGGTCGCATACCCGACCCCGCTACCGTCGGAATCAACCAAGGCTCGCCGAAGTTCGAGGCCGCGAACCAGGCCTGCGGGAAGTATCGGCCGCCGTACATGCCCACGAACGCGGCATACAACGCGTACGCGCGGGCACACGAGGGATGAGTCAGGCGCCGGGAACGACGAGACCGGACTCGTACGCGGCGACGACGGCTTGCGCGCGGTCGCGTAGCCCGAGCTTGCGCAGGACGTGGCTGACGTGCGTCTTCACCGTCTCGTTGCTGAGCACGAGGCGGCCGGCGATCTCGCCGTTCGAAAGCCCGGCTGCGACGAGGCTGAGAATCTCGATCTCGCGCCGGGTTAGCGCATCGAGATCCTCGCGACGTGTGCGCTGCGGCGGGCGGAGTCGCGCGAACTCGGCGATCAGGCGGCGCGTGACGGTCGGCGCCAGGAGCGCGTCTCCGGCGGCGACGACGCGCACCGCCTCGAACAGCGTCGCGGGAGGAGCGTCCTTGAGCAGGAATCCGCTGGCGCCGGCCTGGAGCGCGTCGTAGACGTACTCGTCGAGGTCGAACGTCGTCAGGACGAGCACGCGCGGGCCGGCGTCGCCTTCGGCGCACATCTCACGGGTTGCGGCAATGCCGTCCAACACCGGCATCCGGATGTCCATCAGCACGACGTCGGGCCGGTGCTCCCGGTTCTGGTGCACCGCCTCTTGGCCGTCTGCCGCCGTTGCGACGACGCTGATGTCGGCCTGCGTCTCGAGGAGCGCTGCGAAGCCGGCGCGCACCGCCTGCTGGTCGTCCGCGATGAGTGCGCGGATCACGACGCCGCTTCGACGGTGGGGAGCGTGACGTCGACCTCGAAGCCCCCTCCTTCGACCGGTCCCGAGATGAAGGTGCCGCCGGCAAGCGTCGCGCGCTCGCGCATGCCGGTCAGTCCGTGGCCGGTGACGACGTCACCGAGCACGACGGGGCCATGGTCGCGGATGCGCAGGCGGAGTGCGTCCTCCCCGTACGAGAGCTCGACGTCGACGTCAGCTCCCGGTGCGTGCCGTCGTGCATTCGTCAACGCCTCCTGCACGATCCGGTAGGCAGCGAGATCGATGCCCGGCGAGAGCCGGACGATCTTCCCTTCACGCACGAGGCGGATGTGCGTTCCGGTCGCCTGCGCCTTGTCGACCAGGTCGTCGAGCTCGCCGAGCCCCGGCTGCGGTGACCGGTCGGGGGCGCTTCCGTTGTCCTCGCGCAGGACACCGAGTAGCCGGCGGGTCTCGGTGAGCGCTTCCCGCGCGGTGGACGCGATCGCCTCGAGGCGCCCGCCGGCATTCTCCGACAGCTCCGGTGACGTCAGTCGCGCCGTTTCGCTCTCGATCGCGATCACCGACAGATGATGCGCCACGATGTCGTGCAGCTCGCGGGCGATGCGGGTGCGCTCCTCCATCACGACGCGCTCGCGGACGCTTTCGTCGAGAGCCGCGACCGCGAGCCCGCGCCGTCGCACCGACTCGCCGACGGCGAATGCCGCGAAGAGAAAGAGGAGCGGGGCGGTGCTCCCGAGCGCATTGTGCCCTTGCTGAAGCCGAGCAGCTGCGAAGACCATGAACGGGAGAAGCAGCGGCGCAGTCACGAGTAGACCGCGGCGAAAGACGAGATGGGCGATCAGGAAGACGGTGACGCAGAAGCTCGCGATCGCGAGAGAAGCCTGGTACTCCTGGAGGATCAGCACGGTGGCGAACGTGGACCAGGCTGCCGCCACCGTCGGCCAACGTCGCGCCAGCCCGAGGGGCGCGATCGCAAGGAGGTTCAAGGCGACCGCGTTCTTCCCCGAGACGTCTCGACCCGTGTGCGAGTGGCCCGCGACGAACGCCGACACGAGCGCAATGGCAACGACGAGGGCCTCGGTGTAGCGGGAGCGCATGACCGCATTGTCGTCGGACCAGGGTCGCGCCGCCTCGCGCTGTCCAACGATCTTCGGCCTCACCCTGGAGAGTGAGCCGAAAGACGGCGCTCGTGCGCGACGCGACGGATCGAGGGCCTCTCTACCGTCCATCCCATGGAGCTCACCCTCGACGCCGCCTACGTGGCGCACGAACTGCGTACCCCGCTCGCGACCCAACGTGCGCTGCTCGAGCTGGCACTCGGCGACCCGCGCGCCGACGTGGTCACCTGGCGGGAGATCGGCGAGGACGTCCTCGGCGCCTGCATGCAGCAGGAGCGCGTGCTCGAGGCATGTCTCACGCTTGCCCGCAGCGAGGATGGGCTGCAGCGGTGCGAGCCGGTCGACCTCGCGGCGGTCTCCGCCGCTGTGCTCGATGCGCACGACCTGAGCGACCTCGGGCGCGTCGTGTCGCTCGAGCCTGCCTGGACGATCGGCGATCCGGATCTCGTCGAACGACTCGTCGCAAATCTCGTCTCGAACGCGATCCGCCACAACGTCGCCCGAGGCTGGATCGAGGTCGCGACGAGCGAACAGTCGGGACGCGCGGCGCTCATCGTCGCCAACAGCGGTGCCTCGATCCCGTCCACGGAGCTCGACCGTCTCTTCGAACCGTTCCAGCGGCTCAACGCACATCCCAACGGTGTCGGGCTCGGCCTGGCAATCGTGCAGGCGATCGCCGACGCACACGACGCAACCGTCACCGCGCGAGCTCGAAGCGGCGGCGGCCTCGAAATCGACGTGACGTTCCCCACTCTCGACCGAAGGGACCGACCATGATGCGCCGCCGCCGTCCACTCCTGATCACGTCCGTCGCTTCCGTTGCCGCGTTCTCCTTGCTCGCGGCCGGCTGTGGTGGCGGCGGCAGCAGCGCGCCCGGAGTCGCGACGGTCGCCTCCTCGACGACGACCGCTACGACGACGACGGCGACGAACGGATTGCTCGCGTTCTCCCAATGCATGCGCTCGCACGGCGCGCCGAACTTCCCCGACCCGCAGCACTACGCCGGGGGGAACGCCAAGCTGACCATTCACAATCTCCAACCGTCCCAGGCGGCCTTGAGCGCCTGCGATGCGCTCCTCCCGACCAACGGCGGCGGAAACGGGGAAACGCCCCAGCAGCTCCACGTCCAGCTCGCGGACGAGCTGTCGTTCGCCAAGTGCATGCGCAGCCACGGTCTGGCGCGCTTCCCCGATCCGACCGCGCAGGGTCAGCTGTCGGTCGAGATGGTTCAGGCCCAGGGCATCGACATCCACGCGCCGGCGTTTCTGCATGTCGTGCAGGCGTGCCTACCGGCGTCGCACGGTGGGCTCACGGCCGCGAAGGTCAGAGCGGCGATCGCGAACGCCGGTCACTAGCCGTCGGCCGGTCAAGGCAGGCGCGGTCGCTGCCGATGGAACACCGTGCGTCGCCTTCTCGTCATCGTCTCGACGGTCGCTGTTCTCGCTGTCTCGGGCGGCTCCGCGCGGGCCGGGGCTCCGGCCTTCGCCGTCGTGCAGCCCTCGCTCCAGGCGACGATTGCGCGCCAGATCGACAGCGACCGGCACGGGCTCGCGCAGGCGCAGCAACGTGAGCGTGCGCTCGGGCTGCGGCTCCGGGCCGCGCGAGCGAAGCTGGCGGCCACCACCTATCCCTTTTCGTACGAGGACGTCGTGGGCAGGTTGCAGGTCGGGGTCGCATCGGCGGCGGCACGCATCGCCGGCCTGAACGCCACGATCCGGCGGCTGCAGGCCGCGCTGCAGCCGGTTCACCTTCCCGCAGCGCTGAACACCGCCACCACCGACTCGGTCGGTTGGGATGCGGTCGCCGTCGCCGAGCACTATCTCGGTGTCCGGTATCTCTGGGGTGGGAGCAATCCCCAATCCGGCTTCGACTGCTCCGGCTTCGTCAGGTTCGTCTACGCGCAACTCGGGTTGACGCTTGCGCACTACGCCGCGACGCAATACGTCACGACGCCGCACATCGATCCGAGCGAGCTCCAGGCCGGCGACCTCGTGTTCTTCGAGCCGCGCGCCGACGGTCCCGGCCACGTCGGCATCTATGTCGGCGAGGGGCAGCTCATCGAGGCGCCGCATACGGGCGACGTCGTGAAGCTCGCACCGCTCGCGGGGCTCGGCGCCGCGCTCGGCTTCGTCGGCGCAACGCGCCCATCAGAGCTTCTGCAGCCGTTGACGACCGCCTAAGCGGACTGATCGTCGCGGCGGAGTCGGTCCCGGTGCGGGTCCGACATGGGAAGCCAGAGCGGCGCGTCCGGAGCGATACGCGAGGCCGCCGGCTGGATCACGTTGGAGGCGTGGTCGCGGAGCGCGGCGACGCTCTCGCGCTCGTCGTTCGCGCGCGTGACGAGCGACCAGCACCAGAGCGGGCACGGGTCGACGACCGGCCGCGTGCGGAGGCTTGCAGGCAGTCGGTCGAAGTGCCGCTTCGGTGACATGAGCACGGGCGCGTTGATGCGGAGAGCGCGGTCGTGGAACGCCGCTCCCGCAATACCGCCGTCGTCGATGTGCATGAGCTTCGCCCCGGTCGCGTCGGCGAACTCGGTCGCGTAGTCGTTCCACGCTTGCCACGACGTGAGATCGGCGTCGACGAGGACGCGCAACTTGCGCGCCGGGACGGTCTTCTCCGATCGACCGGTCGGCGTCACGGCGAGGAGCGGCTCGGGCCACAGCAGCCGGAAGTCCAGCCGCTCGTCGCGCGAGCCCGCCCAGGCGACCGCCGCGTCGAGGCCGCCGTCGAGGACGCGCGCGATCTGAACGTGACTCGGCATGACCCACTCGTCGAGGCGGATGTCCACCGCAGCCGACGCCGTGAGCTGCTCGGGAAGCCAGCTGACGTACCCGACACGGAGCGGGCCTGTCGTTCCGGCGACGCGACGTTCCGCCCGTGCGGCGAGCTCGAGAATCTCGCGTGCATCGGGAAGCAACATCCTTCCCGCCGGGGTCAATTCGACGTGGCGGCGGTCGCGGACGAACAACGGCGTGCCGAGACTCGCCTCGAGCGACTTGATCTGCTGCGACAACGACGGTGCTGCGATGCGCAGACGCTCCGCCGCTCGAGCGAAGTGGAGCTCCTCCGCAACGGCGACGAAGTATCGAAGATGCCGCAACTCCACGGGTCGAACGATACGCGCGCTATTAGCCGGCGCCTAACAGCGTGAGCCAACCGGTCGTGGCCGAGCGCCACGTCCCGCACGCACGCTGTCGGCGGGTCTTCCGACGCAAGAGGAGGTAGCCATGAGCGTGGACATGAAGCTCGAGATCGCGATCATTCCCGTGTCCGACGTCGACCGGTCCAAGCAGTTCTACGAGCGCCTGGGATGGAGACTCGACGATGACGTCGCCCCGATGGACGGGCTTCGCATCGTTCAATTCACGCCTCCCGGCTCGGGGACGTCGATCACGTTCGGCCTCGGGCTGACGACGGCCGCACCCGGGTCGGCCGAGAACGGGCTCGTCGTCTCCGACATCGAGAGCGCGCATGCCGAGCTCGTCGGCCGCGGCATCGAGGTGACCGACATCTGGCACGGGCCGCCGTTCCCGGTCGAGGCACGGCAGCCGGGTCCGGACCCCGAGCGCGCGAGCTACGGGTCGTTCTTCTCCTTCGCCGATCCCGATGGGAACACGTGGATCGGTCAGGAGGTCACGACTCGACTTCCGGGCCGTGTGAGCTCCGGAGAGACGGAGTACGCATCCGTCGCGGATCTCGAGAGCGCGCTTCGGCGCGCCGAGGCCGCGCACCGGGACTCGGGCCACAACGACGAGTGGTCCACCTGGTACGCCGCGTACATGGTGGCCGAGCAGGCCGGGACGGGCCTGCCGGCCTGACATGGAGTTCCTCGTCGAGTTCGAGCTCGATGTTCCGTCGGGAACGCCGCAGACCGACGTTCGAGACCGGCTGGCGGCCGAGTCGGTGGCCGCCGCCAAGCTTGCGGACGACGGGCATCTCGTCCGGCTGTGGAAGGTCGGCGACGGGGCAACGGCCGTTGGTCTGTATCGCGCCGACACCGAGGTGCAGCTCGACGCGCTGCTCTCCGACCTTCCGCTCGCCGACTGGCTGCGTATCACGGTGACGCCGCTCGAGTCCCATCCCAACGACCCGAACGGGCTTCCCGATCCTCGGCTGACGCGAGTCTTCCGCCCCGAGGCCGCGCTCGGGGAACCGCTCGAGCTCGGCGAGACCGATCGTGGACGCCGGAGGATCGTGGCGCTCACCGGCGGAACGTTCGCGGGGCCCGAGCTCAACGGGAGTCTCCTCCCGGGCGCGAGCGCGGACTGGCAAATCGTCCTGGCCGACGGCACGGCGCTCGGCGACGTCCGCTACACGCTGCAGACCGATGGCGGCGCGCTGATCTACGTCCGTTCGCAGAGCGTGCGTCACGGTCCCGCCGACGTTCTCGCGCGCCTCGCGCGCGGTCTGGACGTCGACGCAGGCGAATACACGTTCCGGGCGGCAACGTGGATCGAGACCGCTGTTCCGGAGCTCGACTGGTTGAACAAGGGCGTCTTCATCAGCGTCGGCGGCCGCCGGCCTGGCGTCGTGATCTACGAGACCTATCTCGTCGCATGACGAAGGAGGAATGAACATGCCCCGCGTCGTCGGCTAGGACGACCCGCCCCGCCGGTAGCATCCGTCGTCACTTGACGACTGCCCCGACCGCGATCGCCGAGCCGCCAGTCGCCGGTAGACGCCGTTTCCGCAGGCCGCCGGGCCTCGTTCGCTTCGTGCTTCGACGTCTCGCAGCGCTCGTGCTGCTGACGCTCGGCATCACCGCGGTCGCGTTCGTCCTGACGCAGCTCGTCCCGAGCAACGCGGTCGCCACGAACCTCGGCGAGCAGGCGGCGGGCGACCCTGCGGCCGTCCAAGCCTTCAAGCACCACTACGGGCTCGACCGGCCGCTGCCCGTTCGCTACGCCATCTATCTCGACCATCTCGTCCACGGCGATCTGGGGCAGTCGTCGCTCACGCACGACGCAGTGACGCACGACCTCGGGCAGTTCATCCCGGCAACGGCAGAGCTCGCGCTCTATTCGGTCCTCTTCGCCGCCATCGTCGGGATCGCGTTCGGCACCATCGCGGCGTTGCGGCGCAACCGGCCGACCGACCATCTTCTCCGCGTCGCGTCGCTCGCCGGCATCTCGATGCCGACCTTCTGGATCGCGCTCGTCGCGCTCTACGTCGGCTTCTTCAAGCTCGGATGGTTTCCAGGCGCCGAACGTCTCGATCCTGGCGTAAGCCCACCTCCCAGCGTCACGGGCCTGTACACGATCGACGCGCTCATTGCGGGCAATTTCTCGCTGTTCGTGCAGGCGCTGCACCACCTCATTCTTCCGGCACTCGTCCTCGCCGCGTTCAACGTCAGCCTGCTGACACGGTTCACGCGCTCGGCGGTGCTCGAAGTGATCGGGAACGACTACGTGCGCGCGGCTCGCGCGAAGGGACTGCCGGAGCGCGTCGTCATCGTGCGCTACATCCTGCGCGCTGCTCTGCCGTCGGTCATCACGGTGCTCGGGCTCGTCTTCGCGAACGTTCTCACCGGTGCGGTGCTCGTGGAGAAGATCTTCTCCTGGCCCGGGATCGGCCAGTACGCATACGAGGCGGCCGTGAACCTCGACGTGCCGGCGATCGCCGGCGTCAGCATCTTCGTCGCCGTCGTCTACGTGACGATCAACTTCGTCGTCGACGTCCTCTACGGCGTCATCGATCCGAGGATCAGGATCACGTGAGCTCGCTCGCGTACGGGTTGCGCGCGCGCGCCCGCTCCTCGCGCATTCCCGCCGCGTGGCGGCAGCCGCTCGCAATCGCCGGGACGGTGATCGCGTTCGCCTGGATCGTGATCGCGGTCTTTGCGCCGCTGATCGCGCCGTCGAACCCGCTGGCCCAGAGCTTCCCGGCGTCCGAGAGCCCGTCGCTCCACCATCTCTTCGGAACGGATGAGCTCGGCCGTGACGTCCTTTCCCGTGTCATCTACGGCTCGCGCGTGTCGCTGCCGATCGCCATTGCGCTCGTTGCGATCGCCGCGACCATCGGCAGCATCGTCGGCGCCGTCGCCGGTTACTTCCGCGGATTCGTCGACGGCATCCTCATGCGCTCGACGGATCTCGTGTTCGCCTTCCCCCCGATCATCCTCGCGATGGTCGTTGCGGCGGTCCTCGGCCGCGGGCTCTTCAACGCGGCGCTCGCGATCGTCGTCGTCGCGTGGCCGTCGTACGCGCGCATCGTCCGCGGGCTCGTGCTGTCGGTCGGCGACTCCGAATACGTCCAATCCGCTCGCCTTCTCGGTGCCTCGAGCAGGCGCGCGCTTGTGCGCGACGTCCTTCCGAACGTCATCGGCCCGGTCTTCGTCCTTGCAACGCTCGACCTCGCGAACGCCATCTTGCTGCTCTCGGGGCTTTCGTTCCTCGGCCTCGGCGCGCAGCCGCCCCAGGCCGAATGGGGCTCGATGGTCGCCGAGGGGACGCAGTACTTCCAGTGGTGGTGGATCGGCACCTTCCCCGGTCTCGCGATCTTCACGGTCGTCCTCGCGTTCAACTTCCTCGGCGACAGCCTGCGCGACGTGTTCGATCCCCGCACTGCGCGCCGCGCGGTCGAGAGCGACGCATGAGCGTGCTCGCCGTGGAATCGCTGCGCGTGAAGCTGCCGATCCCGGGTGGCGACGTGACGATCGTCGACGGCGTCGACTACGACGTACAGCCCGGCGAGGTGTTCGGGATCGCCGGCGAGAGCGGGAGCGGGAAGACGATCTCGATGCTCGCGCTGCTCGGGCTCCTACCCGAACGATCCACCGTCGAAGGCACCGCGCTCTTCGCCGGCAAGGAGCTGATCGGGATGCCACGCCGCGAGCTCCGTGACATCGCCGGGCGTGATCTCGCGATGGTCTTCCAGGATCCCTTCACGTCGCTCCATCCCATGCTCACCGTCGGTCGCCAGCTGAGCGAGCACGTCCGTCGCCACCTCCATCTCGACCGGCACGCGGCGGAGGAGCGCGCGGTCGAGCTGCTCGAGGACGTTCGCATCCCGGATCCGCATGCCGCGCTGCGCGCGTATCCGCATCATTTCTCGGGCGGGATGCGACAGCGCATCGCCATTGCGATCGCGCTCGCATGCCGGCCGAAGCTGCTCATCGCCGACGAGCCGACGACGGCGCTCGATGTCACCGTGCAGGCGGGCATCCTTCGACTGCTCGATCGCCTGCGTCGCGAGCAGAACCTCGCCGTCATCCTCATCACGCACGACCTCGGCGTGCTCTCGTCGATTGCCGACCGCGTCTCCGTCTTCTACGCCGGACGGGTCGTGGAGTCGGGGGGGCG
>DASYFU010000193.1:0-3852 GCA_036498225.1 Gaiellaceae bacterium
GAGCACCAGCAGGAGCAGCGCGAGGAGACCGGCCGCGAGGTGGTCGTCGAACCGGCGCCGCACGCCGGGGGGCGGCGGCCCGCCGGCGCCGACGAGCGTCTCTTCGGCGACGTTCGGCTGATTCGGCTGAAGCCTCTCGTCCGGAACCGGCCAATCCTGTTGCGCGCGCTGCTTCGGCATCACCGGTAGAACGCCAACCTGCCTCGTACGGATGCGGTGGCCAAAGGCCGGTACGTAGTACCGGCACGGATTCGTGGCGCAATTGCCACGCCGTCGGCGCACTCCAGGGCCGATCGTTGCCGGACATGCCGCGTCGACCGCGAGACACCGGGGCTGGCCTCTTCCACATCTACACCCATTGCGTATGGGTGACCCGGGAGCTCTATCGCCGAGACGATGACCGGCTGGACTTCCTCCGCAGCCTGGCGCGTGTCACCCGAAAGGTCGGATGGACGTGTCTCGCGTACTGCTTGATGACGTCGCATTACCACCTGATCGTCGACGTCACCGAGGGGATGCTTCCCAAGGCGATGCACTCCCTGAATTTGCCGTACGCCCGGAACTTCAATCGGCGGTATGGGCTTCGCGGACATCTCCAGTTCGACTCCGTCGCTACGTCGAGAGCCCGTGACTCTTTCGTGCGGGTACTAAGTACCGGCCGTTTGGCGGAGTCGTGACGAGGCCGTGTGAGTACTCCGGGTAACCGGCCGTGATCAGTCGAAGCCGAGCTCGTCGAGCGAGCGGTGCAGCTCGGCGGTGTCTTCGTAGACGCGGAATGCTCCCGACGCCTGAAGCTCGTCGGCGCCGTAGCCGCCGCTGAGCAGGCCGATGCTGAGCATGCGCGCACGCCGCGCCGCGAGGAGGTCCCACACCGCGTCGCCGACGACGTAGCAGTCGATCGGCGCCACGCCGAGCGCTTCCTGGCACTTCAGGAACAGGTCGGGCGCCGGCTTCGCGCGCGCGACGTCGCCGCGGTCGATCACGACCGTCTCCGTGCCGACGCCGAGCGCCTCGAGCGACGCGTCGATCTCCGGATGGCGACCCGACGTCGCGATCCCGTGCACGATTCCGCGCCGGCGGAGATCCGCGAGCAAGTCGACCGCACCGGGGAGTGGCCGCCGGTCCGGCAGCAAGCCGCGGAAGATCTCGCCGTGCCGGCGCTGGATCTCCTCGGTCTCCTCCGCCGTCAACTCCCGCCCCACCTCGCGCGCGACCGCACGCGCGAACAACCCGCCGCTCATCCCGATGCGCCGGTGGATGCGCCACCCGTCGATCGGCATGTTCGCCTCCGCCAGCGCGCGCTGCCACGCGAACACATGCGCGTACACGGTGTCGATGAGGGTCCCGTCGAGATCGAAGATCAGCGCGAGCGGCACGCCGCCGAGCCTAACCGGCGGCAGCGCGACGCGCCTGGAGCCGTTCGCTCGCGGCGCCTACGAGGGCGAGCGGCTCGTCCCCGTCCTGCGGATGGAACGCCCAGCCGAACGTCGCGTCGCCGAGCGTGCGCTCGAGATCGGACGCGATGTCGCTCGCCTCCTCCGGCGTCAGCGACCCCGTCACGACCGCCAGCCTGTGCGGCCCGACGCGGCCCACGTCGCTCTCGCCGTCGAGCGCGGCCGCGAGCGTTCGCAGCGCGTCCCTGAGCGCCGACTCCGAGGACGGCGCCGTCTCGCCGACGAGAACCGCGAAGGGCCAGTGCGCTTCGGCCCGCTCCGCGATCCGCGCCTGAATCCCGTCGGCCGTGATCGCGCCCGTCTCGAGCTCGCGACGAGCGAGGCCGAGCACCGCGTCGAGCACGTGCAGCGACTCCGCGAGCATCCGCCTACCGCGGCCGGCGAAATAGCCGACCGCGAAACCGGCGACGGTGAATCCGACCAACCGGATGACGAGCGGCTCGACGCTCTCGGCGAACAGGTTGCCGTGGAGGGCAGCGGCGATCGCGCAGAGCAGCGTCGCAAGGACGCCGGCGGCGACACCGCCCGTCGCCCCACCGGCGAGGCCGACTAGCACGACCGCGAGATAGAAGCCCTGCGAGATCCCCAGCCCCGGTCGTCCATACGCGACGAGGAGCACGAACACGACGGCGTACACGAGGAGCGCCGTCGCCTCCAGCCGTCGCGGAACGGAAACACGCCCGAGCAACTCAGTCATGACAAGAACCCTGCCGTTTCCGGCAGCTCAACACAAATAGGGAGGCGATGCTAGGCCGGAACGGAAACGACGTACCGGCTGTCGCGCGCCTTCGCGACCTGGAGCAGAAGCTCGTGGAGCACCGCGCGCTCGTCCTCGTCGAGCGGCCCGAGGAACTCGTCCTCGATCCTGCGCACCATCTTCCGGAACGCCGCGAGCTGCCGTTTGCCCGCCGCCGTCAGGCTGACCATCTGCCGCCGCCGGTCGTTCGGATCGCGGCGCCGCTCGATCATGCCGCGCTCCTCGAGCCCGTCCAGGAGCGAGACGAGCTGGCTCGGATCGAACTGCAGCGCCTGGGCGATCGCCGCCTGGGTCGTCCTCGGCGCTTCGTCGAGGAGCGCCAGGATCGAGTAGTGGTAGCCGCTGAAGCCGCTCCGCTCGAACTCCTCCATCGTCTGCGCCTTCAGGCTCAATCCGAGCCTGGCCAGGAGGAACCCGGGGCTCGCAACGAGCTCGGCCGGGAGGCAGTTGGTCGGAACCTCAGTGTTCATTGCGGAATAAGTGTAGCGCAGGATCGTTTTCTGTGTATATCGTGGTCACAGTCAACGATTTGGGGAGACATTCGATGAGTCGTAGCATTGTAGAGCGGGACAACAAGCGATGGTTCGGCCTGGCCGTCCTCGTCGCGGCCCAGTTCATGGTCGTCCTGGACATCGCGATCGTCAACGTCGCGCTGCCGACGATCAAGACCGACCTTCACTTCAGCCAGGAAAGCCTGCAGTGGGTGATCACCGCCTACTCCATCCTCTTCGGCGGCGTCCTCCTGCTCGGCGGCCGGATGGCCGACCTGATCGGCCGGCGCAGGATGTTCATGGCGGGACTGACGCTCTTCACCGTCAGCTCGCTGCTCGACGGGCTCGCCTGGTCGGAAGGCTCGCTGATCGCGTTCCGCTCGGCGCAGGGCCTCGGTGCGGCGCTGCTCGCGCCGGCCGCGCTCTCGATCCTGACTACGACGTTCGAGGAAGGACGCGAGCGCAACCTCGCGCTCGGCATCTGGGGCGCAGTGTCCGGAAGCGGAGCCGCTGCGGGCGTGCTCCTCGGCGGCGCGCTCACGAGCGCGTTCAGCTGGTCGTGGATCTTCTTCGTGAACGTCCCCGTCGGCGTGCTCGTGCTCGCCCTCAGCCCGTTCCTGCTGCGTGAGAGCAAGGCGGCGCTGGATCATCGCCACTTCGACGTCGCCGGCGCGACCACCATCACCGGCGGCCTGATGCTGCTCGTGTACGCGCTCACGCGTGCGAGCCAGCACGGCTGGGCGACGAGCACGACGGCAGGCCTGCTTGCGGCGTCCGCGGCGCTGATCGTCGCGTTCATCGTCGTCGAAGTCCGTTCGGTGGCGCCCCTGCTGCCGCTACGGATCTTCCGTCTGCGGACGCTGTCGGGCTCGAACACCGCGGCGCTGCTCTCGGGCGCGGCGATCTTCTCGCAGTTCTTCCTTCTGACGCTGTACATGCAGCAGGTGCTGCATTACTCGGCGCTCCAGACCGGGGCCGCATACATCACCTTCACGCTCGCGATCATCGTCTTCTCGGGCGTGGCGCAGGCGGTGGTGACGAGGATCGGCATCCGGCGCGTGCTTCCGGTCGGCCTGCTGCTCGCAACGGGCGGCCTGCTCCTGTACACGCGTCTGCCGGTGCACGGTCACTACTTCTGGGATCTCTTCCC
>DASYFU010000194.1:0-3702 GCA_036498225.1 Gaiellaceae bacterium
GTCGAACGTGATCAGCACTGCGCCCTGCGGCAGCGGCTCACCGCGACCGTAGTGCGCGAGCACCGCATCGAGGTCGACGACGCGGTAGCCGAGCTCGCGCAGCTGCGCCATCTGCTCGTCGAACCGGGAGACGGGCATCGACATCCTGTTGTTCGCGAGGTCGTTGACCTTGTGATACATGAGCACGCGCAGGCTCCGCTCGGCGCCGTCGGGCGCGCCGACGCCGCTCGCCACCTCGCCGATCGCGCGGTAGACCGAGTTCTTCAGGAGCTGCTTGATCTGCTCGCGCACGGCGAACTAGGTTAGCCCGCGAGCACGCCGCGGACGAGTTGCTCGATCCGTGCGCCGTAGACCGCCGGCGTGACCACCCACTCCTCGCCGGTGCGGCGCGCCGCCGCCCCGAGCCGCTCCGCCTCGGGGCGGTCGGACAGGATTCGGACGAGCGCCGCGCCGAGCGCGTCCGGGTCGTCGGGGTCGACGAGCAGCCCGTTCTCGCCGTCGTGGACGACGTCGGGGATCCCCGCCCGGTTGCCGCCCACGATCGCCCGGCCGCGGCACGCACCCTCCAGGGCGACCCTGGGCAGGCCTTCCGAGCGCGACGGGAGGCAGACGAGCCACGCGTCGTCCATCGCCCGCGACACGGCCTGCGCGTCGAGCCTGGGAGACCACTGGGTCTGCGCCGGGAGCTCGTCCAGCAAGTCGCGCACGCGGTCGCGCAGCGTCCCGTCGCCGACGAGGTGCAGCACCGCTCCGGGGAGTTGTGGCGCGACGCGACGCCACGCCTCGACGAGCGTGTCGACGGCCTTGTAGCGCTCGAGCACGCCGACGAAGACGGCGCGGGGCGCCGCCGGAAGCGGAGCCGGCGGCCGCTCGAGGAACGCGTCGGCGTCGACGTACGACGGGAAGACGGCCGCGGGCTCGACGCCGAGGTCCCGGACGAGGCCGGAGGTCTGCGTCGACACCGTCCGCACCGCGTCTGCTCGCGGAACGACGATATGCGGCAGGGCGTCGTTGACGGGATTGAGGAGCCGGCGCAACGGCGATCCGTAGAGCCGAGTCGACTCGTGCCAGTCGCCCTGGACGTCGAGGATGAGCTTCGCGTCGTCGCGCGCGAGCCGCCGGCCGATGAGGAACGCCGCCGCCTCGTGCACACCTTGCACGAGTGCCGCGTCGGGGCGGAACGCACGCAGCTCGCGCGCGATGCGAGCCGGCAGCGCGAGGTAATAGAGGGCGCCGTCCGCGAACCGCGGCCGGGACGGAGCAGCGAGACGGAAGGGACCTCCCCGCGTTGGCGCACCCGCCGGCGCGGCCGCAAGCACACGAGCCTCGACCACGTCTTCGACTGCTGTCCACTTCCGTTCCTGCGCCCCCGCGAGCGGCAGGCTGATGCGCTCGCGCGAGACGAAGAGAATCTTCGGGCGGCTCACGGGATCGTTTCTGCGAGTGCCGTGCACACGAGCTCGACCTCGTCCTCCCGGAGATGCGGATGCACGGGGAGCGAGAGCACCTCGCCGGCGAAGCGCGCCGCCGTTTCGCCGCCTCCGCGCTTCAGCGCGGCGGCCGCGAACGGGAGCGCGGACAGCGTCGTCGGATAGTGGACGAGGGTGGACACGCCGCGCTGCTCCAGCGCCGCACGAACCGCGTCGCGCTCCGGAACTCGGATGACGTACTTGTGGAAGACGTGCTCGCGATCTACGGGACGCTCCGGGACGACGGCCGCGGTGCCGGCGAGCGCGTCGCCGTAGACGGCCGCGAGACGCTGCCGCGTGCGCAGCCACTCCTCCTCGTGCGCGAGCTTCAGGGACAGCACCGCCGCGACGATCGACGACATCTGCGCGTTCTGCCCGACACGGTCAAACGTCCCATCGCTCGACTTGCCGTGGTGACTGAGCGTGCGCGCCGTCTCGGCGATCTCGTCGTCGTCCGTGAGCAGCGCGCCGCCGCTTCCCGGCGCGCTGACGACCTTGGTCGGATCGAAGCTGAAGCAGCTGACGACGCCGGCCGAGCCCGCCGGACGCCCGTCGCGAACGCCGCCGAGCGTCTGCGCGGCATCTTCGACGAGCAGGAGGCCGTGCTGCTCCGCAAAGCGCTCGAGCGCGGCCGCGTCGCCCATCCGGCCGTACAGGTCGACGTACACGAGCGCCTTCGTCCGCTCGGAGACGA
This sequence comes from Gaiellaceae bacterium, assembly GCA_036498225.1. Taxonomy (GTDB): domain Bacteria; phylum Actinomycetota; class Thermoleophilia; order Gaiellales; family Gaiellaceae; genus Palsa-739. The sequence continues at coordinate 2,164 of DASYFU010000194.1, forward strand.
GCGTGCCCGCGTGCTCGAGGTCGAGCTCGTAATCGCTGCCGATGTCGACGTACACCGGCACCGCGCCCGTGCGCAGGACCGACGACGCTGTCGCAGCGAACGAGAAATCGGGAACCAGCACCTCGTCGCCGGCCCCGATCCCGAGCGCCGCAAACGCGAAGTAGAGGGCGTCGGTGCACGAGTTCACGGCGACGGCGTGCCGCCTACCCGCGAGGCCGGCGAGCTCGCCCTCGAAGTCGGAGATCCACGGGCCCTGGAGCAGGCGGCCGGAGCGGAAGACCTCCTCGACGCGCGCCATGATCGGGTCGCGCAGCGCGTCGAACTCGCGGTCGAGCGCGAAGTATGGGATCACGCGAGTGCGGGCGCGCCGGTGGGAAGCGAGCTCAGGAACTCGAGGTATTCCTCCACGCCCCGCTCGAGCGAGTAGCGCGGCTCGTAGCCAAGGAGCTCGCGCGCCTTCGCGACGTCGAGCGCTCCGCGCTTCGGCCGGAAGTCCTCGGTCTTCGCCGCAACCTCGACCGGCATGTCGGGATGGCGCGCGCGCAGGAAGTCGTGGAGATCGGTGAGCGTCCGCCCCTCGCCGGCGGTGATGTTGAAGGTCTCGTTCTCGACGGGCGAGAACGTCGCCTTCACCATCCCATCCGCGACGTCCTTCACGTACGAGAAGTCGAGCCACGTGTTGCCGGGGTCGACCACCGTCAGCGGCCGGTTCCAGAGCGCGCACTCGACGAACCGCTGCACGATGCGGTCGTTCATGTCCGTCGGCCCGTACACCGCCGACGGGCGCACGATCGAGTACGGCAGCCCCTGCGCACGCGAGAACGTCTGGACGATGATCTCGCCCGCGAGCTTGAAGCCGCCGTAGGGGTCCTTCGGCGCGGTCGTCCCCGTCTCGGGCATCGGCGTCTGCGTGAAGTCGCCGTACACCATGCTTGATGACACATAGACGAACTTCTTCAGCCCGGCGTCGAGCGCGACGTCGACGAGGTGGAACGTGCCGCGCAGCATGCTCTCGAAGGCATGGTCCGGCCGCACGCGCGCAACGGTCGCAAGCGGGAGGACGCCGAGATGGATGACGTATTCCGGCTTCGTCTCCTGCATCACGCGGCGCAGCTCGTCGCGACCCTCGGTCGACGCGACGACGACGCGGGCGTCCTTGAGCAGGACCTCGCGCCGGTACTGCAGGCTGTGCCAGTGGCGCGGCTCGAACGAGTACGCGTACGTCAGGAGCGGATCGACGACGACGACCTCGTGGCCGTCGTCGGCGAGGGCACGGCAGACGTGGGAGCCGATGAAGCCCGCGCCCCCGGTCACGAGAACGGTGCTCATGCGCGGGCCAGCGTAACCGCTGCGACGACCTCGTCCGCCCAGTGGCCGACCGAGTGCTCGGCCTCGACGCGCGCGCGCAGGCGGCGCCGCTCGGCCTCCGGCAGCGCGGCCGCCGCCCGGATCGCCGACGCCAGACCGGCGGGGTCGCCGTCGATGAACCGCAGCTCGGGCGGAAGCAACCCGTCGAACACCGGCGACGCGGCCACGACC
>DASYFU010000195.1:0-2648 GCA_036498225.1 Gaiellaceae bacterium
AAGCTGTGGGGATTCGGGCTCATGAGCACGCAGACGAGTCCATGCCGTTGATCTCCGCCGACGACGTGTTCGCCGCCGCGGCGCGGATCGAGGGGATCGCGAATCGCACACCCGTGTTCACGTCGCGCATGCTCGACGAGCGAGCCGCGGCGAACGTGCATCTGAAGGCGGAGTGCTTCCAGCGCGGCGGCGCGTTCAAGTTCCGCGGGGCGTACAACAAGATCGCGTCGCTCGCGCCGGACGTCCGGGGGCGCGGCGTGCTCGCGTACTCCTCCGGAAACCACGCGCAGGCAGTGGCGATCGCGGCGCGGTTGCTCGGCACGACCGCGACCATCGTCATGCCGGAGGACACGCCGCCCGCAAAGCTCGACGCGACGCGCGGATACGGCGCGGAGATCGTCACCTACGACCGCTGGAACCAGGACCGCGACGCGATCGGCCGCAGCCTGGCCGAGGAGCGTGGCGTCGAGCTGGTCCGGCCGTACGACGACCCGCTCGTAATGGCCGGCCAGGGAACCGCCGCGCTCGAGCTGCTCGAGGACGCGCCCGAGCTCGACGTGCTCGTCGTGCCGGTCGGCGGTGGCGGGCTCATCTCGGGCTGCGCAACCGTCGCCAAGGCGCTCCGTCCCGGCCTCCGCGTCGTCGGCGTCGAGCCGGAGGCGGGCGACGACACGCGCCGCTCGCTCGCGGCGGGCGAGCGCATCCGGGTCGACGTCCCGCGCACGATCGCCGACGGCCTCGGCGCGCCCGAGCCGGGCGAGCTGACGTTCGAGGTGACGCGGCAGCTCGTGGACGAGATCGTCACCGTGACCGACGATGAGATCCTCGACGCGATGGCATTCCTCTTCGATCGGCTCAAGCTCGTGACCGAGCCGAGCGGTGCGGTGGGCATCGCCGCGCTGCTCACCGGCCGGGTCTCCGCGCCGGGCGCTGGAATCGGCGTCGTGATCTCAGGAGGGAACGTCGGCGTGTCGCGCTTCGCCGCGCTGCTCGGCGGACGCTGACAGGCCGGCGGCGAGCACCTCGACGATGTGGTGCTCGGCGCTGGCGACGTCGTCCTCGTCGCCGCGCAGGCGGCCGAGCACCCAGCCCGTGATGAGCTCGTCGATCGCGCCGTAGACGATCACGGCCGCCATGTCGGCGTCGAGGTCTCGGCGAAACTCGCCTTCCGTTTGGCCGCGCTCGAAGATCCGGCGGATCGCGCCGATCGGCTTCACGAGCTCGCCGACACGCTGGCTCACCTCCGCGCTGCGCGCAATCTCGCGAATGACGACGCGGACGACGTCGGGCTCGTGACGCCAGCCGTGGAACATCGCGCGAACGATTCCGCGCAGCTGCTCGACCGGAGGCTCGCCCGAGGACTCGACCGCGTGGATGCGGTCGAGCAACGACGTCCAATGCTCGCGGAAGATCGTCTCGAGCACCTCGTCCTTCGACGCGAAGTAGTGGTAGAGGAGCCCGTGAGCGACGCCGGCCTCCTCGGCGATGTCGCCGACCCGCGAGGCATGGAAGCCTTTGCGCGCGAAGACGCGGACGGCGGCGTCGAGAATGACGCGCCGCTTCTCCTCCGCTGCGGTCGAACGTTCGGTCAAGGCCGCCTAACGCTAGTGCTAGGTTCGCCGCCGATGCAACGTTCGCTCTCCGGAACGCTGGTGGTGGACTTCTCGCGCTACCTGCCCGGGGCCTTCGCGGGGGCCGAGCTCCAGCGCCTGGGAGCCCGGATCGTCCGGGTGGAGCGGCCCGGCGGCGACCCGATGCGGGTGACGTCCCCGGACTGGTACGAGCGCCTCCACGCCGGCAACGAATGGGTGGACTGGGAGAAGGGCCCGGAGGTGCTGAAGGACGCAGACGTCGTGCTCGAATCGTTCCGCCCCGGCGTCGCGGCGCAGCTCGGCATCGGCCCCGACGCCGCGCCGGAGCGCGCGATCTACTGCTCCATCACCGGCTTCGGCGTCGGAGGCCCGCACGAGCAGCGCGCCGGGCACGACCTCAACTATCTCGGCTGGGCAGGCGTGCTCGAGCCGACCGCCCCCGCGTTGCCGCCCGTGCAGGTGGCAGACCTCGCGGCGGGCGCGCTCGGCGCCGTCACCGAGATCCTCGCTGCGCTGCTCGAGCGCACGCGAACCGGGAAGGGTGCGCGCATCGTCGTGTCGATGACGCATAACGCACACAAGCTCGCGTCGCGCGCGCCGGTGCTGACGCAGGGCTTCGCGTGCTACCGGATGTACGAGACGGCGGACGGCCGGTACCTGACCGTCGCGGCGCTCGAGCCGAAGTTCTTCGCCCGCCTGTGCGCGCTCCTCGGACGGCCGAAGCTCGCCGAGCGCCAGTACGGCGAGAACCAGGAGGAGCTCGGCGCCCAGCTCGCGCGGGTCTTCGTCCAGCGCCCGCTGGACGAGTGGCTCGCGATCGTCGACGGACAAGACGTCTGCGTCGGGCCGGTGGCGACGCTCGCCGAGGCCGAGGCGGCCCTTTAACCCTCTTTGTTCTCGTCGCGTCCGATGCGCCCGAGCGCGCGCTGGAACTCGGCCGGGACGATCCACACCTTGTTCGACTCGCCCGCTGCGATCTGCGGAAGCGCCTGCACGTACTGATACGCGAGCAGCTGCGGATCGGGATTCCCATCGTGGATCGCCTTGAAGACGGTG
>DASYFU010000196.1:0-2000 GCA_036498225.1 Gaiellaceae bacterium
CGGACTACGTCGTCGCCGACGAGCGCTACTGCCTCCCGATCCCGGACGTCTACGACGACGTGCAGGCTGCGCCACTTCTGTGCGCAGGCCTCATCGGCTACCGCTCCCTCCGTCTCGCCGGCGACGGCGAGCGCCTCGGCCTGTACGGCTTCGGCGCGTCCGCGCACATCGTCGCGCAGGTCGCGCGCCACCAGGGTCGCCGCCTCTTCGGCTTCGTCCGCCACGGGGACGAGGCCGCGCGTGCGTTCGCGCTCGACCTCGGCTGCGAGTGGGCCGGCTGGTCGGACGAGTTGCCGCCCGAGCAGCTCGACGCAGCGATCGTGTTCGCGCCCGTCGGCGCGCTCGTGCCGGCCGCGCTCGCCGCGCTCGCGAAGGGCGGCGCGGTCGTCTGCGCGGGCATCCACATGAGCGACATTCCGTCATTCCCGTACGAGCTGCTGTGGGAGGAGCGCAGCGTCCGCTCGGTTGCGAACCTCACGCGACAGGACGGCGGGGAGTTCTTGACGCTCGCGCCGCAGGTGCCGGTGCACACCGAGGTCGAGGTGTTCGCGCTCGAGGATGCGAACGCCGCGCTCGACCGGTTGCGCCGCGGTGAGATTCGCGGCGCGGCTGTCCTCTCTCTATAGGCTGGCCGCGTGAGCAGGCCGCCGTTCGAGCAGTTCTTCGCGTACCGCAGATTCCTTCCCGTCGCACAGCTGACGCCCGACGGCGAGCGCGTCCTCTTCGTCTCGAACATCTCCGGCCAGTTCAACCTCTGGGCGGTCGATCTCGACGGAGGGTGGCCCGAGCAGCTGACGACGTTCCTCGACAACACCGTCCGCGGCGTCGCCGTCCGCGACGACGGGGAGATCCTGTTCACCGCCGACCACGACGGCGACGAGTTCACGCAGATCTACCGCATTCCCGCCGACGGTGGCTGGCCCGAGCAGCTCACCGACATGCCGCAGGTTCAGCACGACGTTCCCGGCGGCGCGTGGGCGCCCGACGGCAAGAGCTTCGCCCTCTCCGGGAACCGGCGGAAGCCCACTGACGGCGAGGTGTTCATCTGGCGCGAGGGCGAGGACGAGCCGCGCTACCTCTTCGGCGAGGGCAAGTACGCGTTCGCGGTCAGCTTCTCTCCTGACGGCTCGAAGGTCTTGGCGATCGAGTTCCGCTCCAACAGCGACATGTCCATCTGGGTCGTCGACGTCGAGTCGGGCGAGGCGACGGAGGCGACGCCGCACGACGACGACGTCAAGTTCCTGCCCGGCCCCTGGGCGAGCGACGGATCCGGGTTCTACGTCCTCTCCGACGAGGGGCGGGAGTTCACGGGCCTCGCGTTCCACACGCTCGCAACGGGCAAGCGCGAATGGGTCGCAGCGCCCGACCGCGACGTCGAGGAGATCTCCGGCTCCGCGGACGGGCGCGTGCTCACGTGGACCGAGAACGTCGACGGCTGGGCGGAGCTGCACGTCCGCGACGTCGAGCGCGGCGTCGATCTGCCGGCCCCGAAGCTGCCCAAGGGCGCCGTCTCGATTTTCGGCGCGGGCATGTCGCTCTCGCACGACGGCTCGCGGCTCGCGATCGTCTGGGAAGAGCCCACCCGGCCGGCGGAGGTCTTCGTCGTCGACACCGCCACGGGCGACGCGCTTCCGCTGACCGAGAGTCGCGCAGCCGGGCTGTCCGCACTCGCTTTTCGCGCGCCCGACCTCGTCACGTATCCGAGCTTCGACGGCCGCGAGATTCCGGCGTGGCTCTATCGCCCCGACGGCGACGGCCCGTCGTCGTTTGCCCTACTCGTCCACGGCGGCCCGGAAGCGCAGGAGCGGCCGATCTTCCGCCCATACGTGCAGTACTTGTTGTCGCGCGGGATCGGCGTGCTCGCGACGAACATCCGCGGCTCGACCGGCTACGGCAAGACGTATCAGAAGCTCATCCACCACGACTGGGGCGGCGGCGACCTCGAGGACTGGCGCCACGCGGCCGAGTGGCTGAAGGCACAGCCGTTCGTCGACGGCGAC
>DASYFU010000197.1:0-5506 GCA_036498225.1 Gaiellaceae bacterium
CGCTGCTCAACCATCTCGCGGTGCTCGTCGACTCCGCCGACGAGCACATCGCCGCGGCCAACGACCTCGGCGTCGAGATCGACGACATCGTCGACGCGCCGAACACGTACGCCGTCTTCGTGCGTGGGCCCGAACGCGTGCGCATCGAATACGTCGAGCACAAGCCGACCTTTTCACTGACGTAGTGCTGATCGCCGGCGCGGGGATGGCGGGACTCGTCGCCGCCGTGCGCGCGCGGGAGCTCGGCCTCGATCCGGTCGTGATAGAGAAGGGCACGCGCGTGGGCGGCTCGATGCTCCTCTCCAGCGGCGTCGTCTGGCGTCATCTGGAATGGGAGGACTTCCGCACGGAATGCCCGGGCGGCGACGAGTCGCTGCAGCGGCTCGTCTGGGAGCGGCTGGACGATGCGCTCGCGTGGCTCGTCTCGCTCGGCGCCGAGCCCGTCTTGGAGGACACGGAGAACCCGCGGACGACCGGCAAGCGCTTCGATCCGCGCGCACTCACGGAGCTGCTCGCGAGCCGCGTCGACGTGCGGCTGCAGACGGCGCTCCCTGCCGAAGCCGCGCCGCCGGTCGTCCTCGCCACGGGCGGCTTCGGCCGGCGCCTCGCCGAGGAGCGAGGGCTGATCCTGCGCGCCAACCCGTGGAGCACCGGCGACGCGCTCGACTGGGCGCTCGCGCAGGGTGCGTCGATCTCAACCGGGATGGGGCAGTTCTACGGGCGCGCGATGCCTGCGCGTCCGGCGCGGTTCGGGGAGGATGACTTCGTCCGGCTGGCGCAGCTGTACGGCGCCGAGGCGCGCGTCATCACCGACGACGGCCACGACATCACGCCGCGGCACGTCGCGTGGCACGAGAACGACCTTGCACAGCTGATCGGGCCGAGCGCGTGGTACGTCGTCGAGCGGACGAACGAGCGCATCGAGGCCGCGCGCGCGGCGGGTGGGACGGTGATCGCGCGCGACGACGGCCGGCTCGCCGTGCACGTCACCGCCGGCGTGACGCACACGATCGGCGGTCTGCGCGTCGACACGAACGCGCGCGTGGTCGGACTGGACGGCGTCTGGTCGGCCGGCGTCGACGCCGGCGGCATCGCCACCAGCGGGTATTCGAGCGGCCTCGCGCAGGCGCTCGTCCTCGGTCTGGCGGCCGCGGAAAACGCTAGCGGCGCGTAGCGCGGGCGGCGTAGAGCTGTTCGTCCGCCGTCCGGAGCAGGTCGTTCCGGCTGACCTCGGCGTGCGGATACGTCGCCACGCCGGTGCTGACGCCGAGGTCGACGCCACGCGCTCGGTCGCGAACAGCGGCAGCAACAGCCGCAGCCTCCTCCGCGTCATTGCCGGGGAGGAGGAGGACGAACTCGTCACCGCCCAGACGAAATGCCTCGCCACCGTTCCTGAGAAGGTCCGCGATGGAGACCAGGGCCTCGTCGCCCGCCTCGTGACCGAGCCGATCGTTGACGGTCTTGAACCCGTCGACGTCGAGGACGCACACCGACAGCGGTTCGCCGGTGCCGTCCGAGCGGTCCAGCTCCCGCGCAAGCCGTTCGGCTAGATGACGGCGGTTTCCGAGACCGGTCAGCGGATCCGTCAGCGCCAGCGCGTTCGCTTGCCTGCTCTCCTCGAGGGAATGCATGTGCAGCGCGATCGCGATGAGCGGCACGACTGCGAGCACGGCGACGTACGGATGGACGCGCCAGCTGACGATGAACAGAGGGACGACCGAGAGGGAAAGCATGAACGGAAGCGCTGTCCCACGAATGCCCAGCAGCGCTTCCCTGGCAAATTCGTGAAGACGCGCCCTCGTCATGATCAACGAATGCAGCCCGACGCTCGTGGCCCATGCGGCGGCTGCGGAAAGCGCCACGGCTGCGATCAGGCCGACGCCCCTGCCTGACGCCACGTGCGCCGCGAGACCGGCCGCACCGCCCGTCAATCCGAAGGCGGCGGCGTTGAAGGCCATCTTGACGGGGTGTTGGTGCACCCGAGCGCATCCGAACGCACAGACCGTTGCGGAGATGAAGGCCGCCACGGCCGCTCCGTACATGACGGCCGCGCACACGACGAACACCACGTCGAGCGATGCGTCCCCTCCCTTGATGCCGACGGGGAACGGACGGCTGAACGCGAGCCACGCCAGGAAGAGCAGAACGAGCGCGCCGTACACACTCCCGGATCCGAGCGGCGCAAGTCTGAGCGAGTTCGCGGAGAGTGCGATCGCTGTAGCCCCGCCCGCGAGGACCGCACCCCAGACAGCCCAACTCCGAGCATCGAGCTCAGGCCGTGCTGAAGGCGTCGCGGCTACGGCGGACATGCGGCGACGAGAATCATCGACCTCGCCATGGAGCGCGCCTATCCCCCCGCAGGGGGCTTCCTCAGTCGCGCACGAGGTACGCGCACGCGCGCTTGTCGCCCGGGAGGGGCGACGGCGCGACCTTCGTCACGCGCAGGCGCTGGCCGTCCTGCTCGACCTCGGCGCCGACGGCAGGGACGTCGCCCGGCTCCTCGAGCAGCTCGTAGCCGGTCGTTTTCCAGATGAAGAGGAGATGGGCGTCGGCCATCGCGGCGCGGATCCTACTCGCCCCGCGGGTACGTCGGGACGACGAGCCTCATCGTCGTTCCCTCGTCGTCGCGGGCGACGTCGAGCGCCGCGCCGAGCGTCCGTGCGCGTTCGCGCAGTACCTCGAGCGAGCGCTGCCGCCGCTCGCCCGGTGCGTCGTCCGAGATCTCGATCTCGAGCTCGCCGTCGTCTGTCGGCCGGACGCGCACCGCGAAAACCGTCGGCGGCCCGCGCCGGATCGCGCCCTCCAGCGCCTCGCGCACGATCGCGTACAACGCCGCCTGCGTCCGCTCGCTCAGCGTCTCGGCCGCGGCCGCGTCGACCTCGACTGTGATGCCGTTCGCGGCACCGCGGTTGTCGCCAAGCGCGGCCAATGCGACGCCGAGGCCGTGGTCGCGCAGCGCGACCGGCTCGAGGTTGAACGACAGGTCGCGCAGCTCGCCGATGGTCGTCCGCGTGCGGCTGAGCGCGCGGTCGAGCACCTCGCCCGCTTCGTTCGTGTCGCCGCGCCGGAGGAAGTTGAGCGCGGCGTCGAGCATGAGCGCGACGCCGGCGAGCGACTGCACCGGCCCGTCGTGGAGGAACAGCGCGATGCGACGGCGCTCGTCCTGCTCGGCGGTGAGGATCTCCTCGGTCGGTTCGCCCTGCGAGGGCTCGTCAGTCAATGATCGCTTCGCGCAGAGCGATCGCGACCGCGTGCGTGCGCGTGTCCGCTTCGAGCTTGGCGAGGATGTGGCGCACGTGGCTCTTGACGGTTTCCTGGCTGATGAAGAGCTTCGTCGCCACGTCGGCGTTCGACATGCCGTCGGCGAGGAGCTGCAGGATCTCCCGCTCCCTCGTCGTCAGCATCTCCTCCTTGTCCTTGCCCGAGAGGAACGCCGGCATCAGCGCCGGATCGACGTAGCCCTCGCCGTCCGCAACCTTCTCGATCGCGCGCACGAGCGTCTCGTGTGGCGCCTCCTTGAGGATGTATCCCTTCGCGCCCGAGTCGAGCCCCCGGCTGAGAAGGCTCCGCTCGCTGTAAGCCGTGAAGATGAGCACGGCGACGTTCGGATCCTGGTCCGTCAGGAGCTTCGTCGCCTCGAGCCCGTCCATGCCGGGCATTCGCACGTCCATGATCACGACGTTCGGGCGGCGGCGCTCGGCGAGCGCGACCGCGCTCTCGCCGTCGGACGCCTCGCCGATGACGCGCACGTTCGGCGCCCGCGACAGTGAAAGGCGCAGGCCTTCGCGCACGACTTCGTGGTCGTCGACGATCAGGACAGTGATCTCGGAGGGGGTCATCGCGGGAAGCCGATTCTATGCCTGGCTTCTGACGGCGAGGTACAACTCGCCCCGAAATGTCGGACGGAGACGATCTGAGGCGCCTGCTCCTCGTGGTAGGAGAGGCGTCGCCTCAGACCGTCCGACTCGCGCTCGCCGGCGCTCCCGGACGGATTCACGTCGTCGTTCCGGCAGTCGTCAGGCCGCTCGACTGGCTCGCGAACGCGGACGAGCGCGCCACCGAGCGCGCGAGCCTTCGGGCGTCCGAGGCGGAGGACGCCCTGTCGGGGCTCGTCGAGGTGACGAGCGAGGCCGGCGACCTCGACCCCGTGCAGGCCGTCGCCGACGCGCTGGTGGAGTTCCCGGCGACCGACATGGTGATCGCCGGGGCGTCGGCGGATGAGGGCCTCGACCGCGCCCTCGCACGCTTCGGCGTCCCGGTCTATCGCGTCGGCCCGCGGCCGGGACGGAAGGCCCGCGTCAATCGCGAGGTGCGGGAGCTCGCCGGCGGCCGCAACGCCGGGAAGCTGCTCGCGCTCATCCTCGGCATGAACCTGGCGGTGATGGTCGCCGCGATCGTGCTCTCGCTCTTCGCCCTGCTCGTGCTCTGGCTCGTCGGCGCGTACTGATCACATCGAGAGGCTGAGCTGTTCCGGATCGGCGGGGGGCTGGAGCCGAACGCGACGCCGGTCGCGAATTCCGTGCTTCCGCGCGAGCTCGCGGACCTGCTCGCGTACCGGGCTCGTCTTCTCCGCCGGCAGGTAGGCGCGCCGCGCGTACAGCTGCTCGTACTGCGGCAGCAGCTCGGGCCAGTCCTGCTCGAGCGCCGAGATGAAGTGCTCCTTCGTCCCCGGCTTGAGATAGAGGAGGTTCGCCCAGACGCCGGTCGCGCCCGCGGCGCGCGCAGCGCGCACGACCTCCGCGAGTAGCTCCGGCTTGTCGCTCAGCCCCGGGAGGATCGGCGCCATCCCGACGCCGGCCTTCACACCGGCATCGACGAGTTGCGTCAACGCGCGGAGCCGCTGATGGGGTGGAGCGGTGCCCGGCTCCGTCCGTCGCCAGATCTCGACGTCGAGGGTCGGGATCGAGAACGTCACGCTCACGTCGGCGCGCTTCGACGCCTCGACGAGGAGGTCGAGGTCGCGCACGATCATCGGCCCGCGCGTGATGATCGCGAACGGGTTCGCCGCGGCGGACAGCACCTCGAGGCAGGCGCGAGTGAGCTTGTAGCGGCCCTCGGCCGGCTGGTACGGATCGGTGGCAGCACCGATCGCGATCCCCTCGCGCTGCCACGACGGGCGCGCGAGCTCGCGTCGCAGCACCTCGGCGACGTTCGTCTTCACGCGGATGCTCGCCCCGTAGCGGTCGTCCGACGGTCGGTCGGCGCGACGCTCGAACGCACGGACGTAACAGAACGTGCAGCGGTGCGCGCACCCCATGTACGGGTTGAGCGACCACCCGAACGGCATGCCCTGGACTCGATTCAACGCGGAGCGGCAGGGCTCTTCGCGATACTCGACTCGCATCCCCGTGCCGAAGCTTATCGAACATACGTTCGCAACGCCAGTCGAGGTCGAGCCCGGCACCCTCCGGGTGACCCTGCCGCTGCCGAGCGGGCCGCGCCACGTGCACTGCTTCCTGCTGCGCGGAGACGACGGGTGGACGCTCGTCGACACCGGCCTCGGCCT
>DASYFU010000198.1:0-1797 GCA_036498225.1 Gaiellaceae bacterium
ATCGCCGACGCGTTCGCAATCGAAGGACAGCGCCCGCTCAACTGGACGATCCGCGTCGCCGGGAACAAGAACGGGGCGCTGCCGATCCTCGCGGCGACGCTCCTGACCTCGGAGCCGGTGACGCTGACGAACGTCCCGCGCATCCGGGACGTCGACACGATGCTCGAGCTGCTCGCCGACCTCGGCGCCGACGCCGGCTGGACCGGGGCGAACGAGGTGCGGGTCCACACGGCGAACGCCTCCAAGTCGAGCCCCGACCCGCAGCTGTGCGCGCGGATGCGCGCTTCCTTCCTCCTGGCAGGCCCGCTGCTCGCGCGCTTCGGCCAGGCGACGATGCCGCCGCCCGGCGGCGACGTCATCGGCCGGCGCCGCCTCGACCCGCACATGCACGCGTTCGCCGAGCTCGGCGCCGAGATCGACGGCGAGCGCGTCCACCAGATGCGGACGGACGGCCTCCGCGGCGCGCACGTCTTCCTCGACGAGGCGAGCGTGATGGCGACGGAGAACACCGTCATGGCGGCCGTGCTCACCCAGGGAGAGACCGTCCTCGGCAACGCCGCGTGCGAGCCGCACGTGCAGGACCTCTGCCGCTTCCTCGTGTCGCTCGGCGCGCACATCGACGGCATCGAGTCGAACGTGTTGCGCATCGAGGGCGTGCAGAACCTCGGCGGAGGCACCTGGTCGATCGGCGCCGATCACATCGAGGTCGGCAGCTTCATCGGGCTGGCCGCCATCAACGGCGGCGACGTCACCGTCGAGGGCGCCGACCCGAAGGATCTCGTCTCGATCAAGCCCGCATTCGAACGGCTGGGGGTACGGATCGAGATCGGCGAGTCGAGCGTGCGCGTCCCGTCACGGCAGCAGCTCGTCATCCGCGACGACCTCGGCGGGATGATCCCGAAGATCGAGGACGGCCCGTGGCCGGCGTTCCCGTCCGACCTGACCTCGATCGCGATCACGGTCGCGACGCAGGCGTTCGGGACCGTGCTCATGTTCGAGAAGATGTTCGAGAACCGGCTGTTCTTCACGGACAAGCTGATCTCGATGGGCGCGCGGATCATCCTCTGCGATCCGCATCGCGCGGTCGTCACCGGCCCGACGCCGCTCGTCGGTCAGCGCATGGAGAGCCCCGACATCCGCGCGGGCATGGCGATGCTGATCGCCGCGCTGTGCGCCGAAGGCCGCTCGACGATCGGCGCCATCCATCAGATCGACAAGGGCTACGAGCGCATCGACGAACGCCTGCGCGCGCTCGGCGCGTCGATCGAGCGCATCGAAGTCTGACGAGCTACTTGGCCGCGAGCGTCTGCGCCCGCGCCACTGCTGCGGCGACGTCGACCACACCGAATCCGAGAGCCGACGTCCACGCGCCGTGGCCGGACGCGGTCTCCTCGAGGATGCGTGCGACGTGCTGCGCGGACAGCGACGGGTTCGCCGCCCAGACGAGCGCGGCGGCGCCGGAGATCTCGGCCGTCGCGAACGACGTGCCGCTGCCGTAGCCGTAGCGACCGCGACCGAGCGCGCCGTACACCTTCACGCCGGGGGCGGCGAGCGAGATCCACGAGCCCGTGCCGGAGAACTCCGCGCGTGTGCCCTCGCCCGAGGCGCCGACGACGAGGCCCTTGCTCTGCGAGCCGTTGGAGCCGACGGGCTGGACGAGCGCCGCCGGGTACTCGACCGGGTTGCCCATGGCGGAGTCGTTCCCGGCCGCGGTGACGACGAGCGCGCCGCGAGCGACGGCGTAGCGGATCGCCGCCCGCTCGACCTTCGACGTGCTCGGCCCGCCGAGGCTGAGGT
>DASYFU010000199.1:0-3341 GCA_036498225.1 Gaiellaceae bacterium
CGGCCTTCCAGCAGCTCGCGTCGGTCGCCGCCGGCTGGATCGACTACGCCGTGCGCAAGGACGAGGGACTACGTTTCGACTTCGTTGCGTCACCGCGCAGCATCGCGTACTTCCGAGCCGGGATGTATCTGCAGAGCCTCGCCATCGGTGGCGACGACACCGCAGCGCTTAAAGCGTATGCCCAGGCGATCGAGGAGGACGGCACCAACGTCGGTGCATTGATCAACCTGGGTCGCGCTTGGGACGGCGACGGAAAACACGATGAAGCAGAGCTTCTCCTGAAGAGGGCGCTCGCCGCGATCGCTGCGGAGCCTCGCGAGCGAACCAAGCCTGATGAGCCCTATGAGGCCCCGGTCAGATTCAATCCGATCTGGTACCAGGCGATGTACAGCCTCGCCGCGTTCTACGCGAACAAGTTCGAGCGCAGCAAGCAGGAGGAGCAGCTCGACGAGAACGCACAAGTGTGCGTCGTTCTGTACTCGGAGGCGATCATCGCAATGGCGACGGAGACGCTGCGCAAACGCAAGCTGGGTCGCGACCGTGAGCTTGCCAAGCAGCTAAAGACGACGGTCGTGCCCGGGGTACAGGCGATGCTGGCAGGCGTCACGCCGGGCAGCGAGGGCCTCGTGGCCGCCCTGGCCGCGCGGACAGATCTCACCTATCGAGCGAGGTTCAACATCGTCTGCTACTACGCGGTGCAGGGGAACTTCCCCGAGGCCCTGCGTCAGTTCGCCTGTGCCATCGAACATGAGCCGTTCCCGCCGCCGCAGACGGAACGTCGTCTGCTTGCGGTATTCGCCTGGAAGGACCCGTGGCTCAAGGATCTGCGTCGCGACGCGGGTTCCCTGAGCGAGCTCAAGCGTCTGACCGCGCCGTACATCTCTCCCTGATCGACAGAGGTCGGCGCGTGACGAAGCTGCGCTGAAGCTCTGACCATCGGCATCCGCCGCGACCCGTACGCTGGCCGGGTGGCGAAACCTGCCGTGCGATTCGCGTGCACCGAGTGCGGCTACGCCTCGGGGCGCTGGTTCGGGAAGTGCCCCGGCTGCTCGGCGTTCGGGACGCTGCTCGAGGAGGTCGTCGGCCAGGTCGTGCGCGGATCCGCGCCGCCGAAGCCGCTGCTGCGGCTCGTCGACGTCCAGGCCGACGAGGCGACGCGGATCGCCACCGGCGTGCCCGAGCTCGACCGCGTGCTCGGCGGCGGCCTCGTGCCGGCGTCGGTCGTGCTCGTCGGCGGCGAGCCCGGCGTCGGCAAGTCGACGCTGCTCCTCACAGCGCTGCAGGAGATGAGCGCGACGCATCGCACGCTGCTGATCACCGGCGAGGAGTCCGTCGCTCAGGTGAAGCTTCGCGCGGAACGGCTCGGCGGCGCCGCCAACGTCGAGATCCTCGCCGAGACGGAGCTCGACGTCGTCTGCGAGACGCTCGCCGCCGAACGGCCAGACGTCTGCGTGATCGACTCGATCCAGACGCTGTACTCGGCCGACCTCGGGTCTGCGCCCGGGTCCGTCGCACAGGTGCGCGAGGCGGCCGGCCGTCTCCTGCGAGTCTCGAAGGAGTCGGGCGTCGCGACGATCCTCGTCGGCCACGTGACGAAGGACGGCACCGTCGCCGGCCCGCGTGTGCTCGAGCATCTCGTCGACTGCGTGCTCCAGTTCGAAGGCGACCGTTACCACGCGCATCGCGTGCTGCGTGCGACGAAGAACCGCTTCGGCTCGACGAACGAGCTCGGCATCTTCGAGATGACCGGTGCAGGGCTCGTCGGCGTCCCCGATCCGTCGGAGGTGTTCGGCCACACCGTGCACGGCGAGCCGGGCGCCGCCGTCGCATGCGCGCTCGAGGGCACGCGGCCGATCCTGCTCGAGATCCAGGCGCTCGTCGCTCCCACCGATCTCGCGATGCCGCGGCGCGTCGCCACCGGAGTCGACCCGAAGCGGCTCGCGATGATCGTCGCCGTGCTCGCACGGCATGCCGGCGTTGCGCTCGGCCAGGCGGACGTCTTCGTCAACGTCGCCGGCGGAGTCCGCATCGACGAGCCGGGAGCCGACCTCGCCGTCGCCCTCGCGATCGCGTCAGCCGCGCGCCGGGTCCCGGTGCGCGCCGCGACCGCCGCCTTCGGCGAGATCGGCCTTACAGGCCGCCTGCGCCCGGCGGCACAGGCCGATCGCCGGCTCGACGAGTGCGGAAAGCTCGGCCTGAAGCGGGTCGTCGCCCCGGAAGGAACGCCGCGCCGTGGCACACTTCAGGTGGCGCACGCCGAGACTCTCCGTCAGGCCGTCGTCGCCGGACTCGATGCCGAACAACCCGTCGAAAGCGAACCTTCCGCCGGACGCTGAGCTCGGGTTCACCCGCACGCCCTCGGAAGACGATCCGCGCCGCGACTCCGGCCTCCTCGCGGCGATCGAGAAGATCGCGCCCGGCACTGAGCTGCGCCAGGCAGTCGACGACGTGATCCGCTCCCACGAAGGCGCGCTGATCGTGATCGGCGACCCGCACGAGCTCGCGTTCCTCTACTCCGGCGGCATTCGCCTCGACGCGCCGTTCCGGCCGCAGCTTCTCTACGAGCTCGCGAAGATGGACGGCGCGATCATCGTCGACTCTCACCTGAAGCGGCTCGCGTGGGCGAACGTGCAGCTCATGCCGGATCCGACGATCCCCTCCGACGAGACCGGCACGCGCCACCGCACGGCCGAGCGCGTCGCGAAGCAGACCGGCGCGCTCGTGGTGTCCGTCTCACAGCAGCGCGAGACGGTCACGCTCTTCGTCGGACAGACGCACTACCAGCTCGACCCGGTCGCGGACGTCCTCGCGAAGACGAACCAGGCGCTCGGCACGCTCGACACGTACCGGCAGCGGCTCGAGCAGGTGCTGACGCGGCTGACGGCGCTCGAGTTCCAGAACGCGGTCACGCTCGACGACGTGCTCGTCGTCCTGCAGCGCGCGGCGATGACCTCGCGGATGGCGGGACGCATCTCGCGCGATTGCGTCGAGCTCGGCAGCGAGGGACGATTGATCCGCCTCCAGCTCGTCGAGCTCGTCGGCAACGTGCCGGCGGATCTCGAGGCGGTCGTCCGCGACTACCACGCGGGCTCCGAGGCGGAGGCGACGCTCGCGCTCGAGGGGCTCCGCGCCATGCGCTACGCCGACCTGCGCGAGTCCGACCGGCTCGCGGCGCTCCTCGGCTTCGGGCACGACGTGAACCCGCTCGACCACGCCGTCACGCCCCGCGGCTACCGGGTGCTCTCCCGCCTCCCGCGGCTCCCCGAGGCGGTGATCCGGCAGGTCGTCGGCGACCTCGGCAGCCTCGACGCGCCGTTCCGGCCGCAGCTTCTCTACGAGCT
>DASYFU010000200.1:0-3967 GCA_036498225.1 Gaiellaceae bacterium
CTACCTGCACGTGTGCGAGGACTCGGGTGGCGACGGCATCCCGATCGCGCTGAAGGACGTCATCGGGACGAAGGGCATCCCGACGACGGCCGGCTCGAAGATCCTCCAGGGCTACGTCCCCGTGTACGACTCGACGGTGGCCACGCGCTGCAAGGCGCACGGGTTCCGTGTCCTCGGCAAGACCAACACCGACGAGTTCGCGATGGGCTCGTCCACCGAGAACTCGGCGTACGGGCCGACGCACAACCCGTGGGACCCCGCGCGCGTACCGGGCGGGTCCGGCGGCGGCTCGGCCGCGGCGGTGTCGGCAGGGCTCGCACCGTGGGCGCTCGGCTCCGACACCGGTGGCTCGATCAAGCAGCCGTCGGCGCTGTGCGGGAATGTCGGGCTGCGGCCGACGTACGGCACCGTCTCGCGGTACGGCATCGTCGCGTTCGCCTCGAGCCTCGACCAGGTCGGCCCGGTTGCGCGCACGGTGCGCGACTGCGCGTACCTGTACTCCGTCATCGCCGGCCGCGACCCGTGCGACTCGACCACCGTCGACGCGCCCGACGTCGTGCTCCCGCAGGGCGACGACCTGAAGGGATTGCGCGTCGGGATTCCGCGCGAGCTGAACGAGCACGAGGCGATCGACCCCGGCGTGCGCAAGTCCGTCGAGCTCGCGATCGCGCTGTGCCGGCAGCTCGGCGCCGAGGTGGGGGAGTGTTCCCTGCCGCGTTCGGTCGACTTCGGGCTGCCCTGCTACTACCTCGTGGCGCCGGCGGAGGCCTCCTCGAACCTCGCGCGCTACGACGGCGTGCGCTACGGCTATCGCGTGCCCGATTCCGCGGACCGGCTCGACATGTACACACACACGCGCGACGAAGGCTTCGGCGACGAGCCGAAGCGGCGCATCCTCGTCGGGACGTACGCCCTCTCGGCCGGCTATTACGACGCGTACTACGGCCAGGCGCAGAAGGTGCGGACGGTGATCGCGCGCGAGCATGCGGAGGCGTTCGAGCGCTTCGACGTGCTCGTCACGCCGACGTCCCCGACGGTCGCCTTCGAGCTCGGCGGCCGCACGGCCGACCCGCTCGCGATGTACGCGTCCGATCTCCTGACCATCCCGTCGTGCATGGCGGGGCTGCCCGGGTTGAACATCCCCTGCGGTCTCTCGGAAGGCCTGCCCGTCGGGCTGCAGCTGATCGGGCCGCAGTTCTCCGAGAACACGCTCTTTCGCATCGGGCATGCGCTCGAGCAAGCGATCGCGTTCGACGTCGTCCCGGAGCGGCTGCGATGAGCGCGATGCGATTCGAGGATCCGGCGGCGGACTTCGTCCCGGCGGTCGAGCGCGTGTTCGGCGTGACACCGCGCGTCCTCGACGGGTCACGAGCAGTTCTCATTGGCGATCTGAAGCTGACGCTCGAGGCGGGCGAGCGCGAGCTCTGGCTCGTCCGCGTCCTTCCGCCGGCGCTCGAGGACTGGGTGGCGATGGTCGAGGTCCGCTACGACATCGAGGACGCTGTGCGCGAGGCGAAGGAGCTCGCCGCGAATGTCTGAGTGGGAGCCGGTCATCGGCCTCGAGGTGCACGCGCACCTGAAGACGCGCACGAAGATGTTCTGCCGCTGCGCCCTCGAGTACGGCGCGCACGAGAACTCGCTGACGTGCCCGGTGTGCCTCGCGCATCCGGGCGCGCTGCCCGTGCCGAACGGGCGCGCGATCGAATACACGATCAAGCTCGGGCTCGCGCTCGACTGCGCGATCGCGGAGCGCGCGATCTTCGCGCGCAAGAACTACTTCTACCCCGACCTGCCGAAGGGCTACCAGATCAGCCAGTACGAGGCGCCGCTGTGCGGACCGGGGAAGCTCGCGATTCCCACGGCGGACGGCGAGGAGGTCGTCGGCATCGTACGTGCGCACCTCGAGGAGGACGCGGCGAAGACGGTGCACGCCGGTGGCGCGACCGGTCGCTCGGTCGGCGCAACCGCGTCGCTCGTCGACTTCAACCGCGGTGGCACGCCGCTCCTGGAGATCGTCACGGAGCCGGACATGCATTCCGGCGAGGAGGCGTTGCGCTTCCTGCGCCTCCTGCGGCAGACGATCGTCGAGCTCGGCGTCTCCGATGCGGAGATGGAGAAAGGCACGCTGCGCGCGGACGTCAACGTCTCGGTGCGCGAACGCGGCGAGGAAGGCTTCCGCCCGCGGTGGGAGATCAAGAACATGAACTCGTTCTCGTTCATCGGCCGCGCGATCGAGGCGGCCGTGCGGCAGCAGATCGCCGCGCACGAGGCGGGGGAGGAGGTCGTGCAGTCGACCTACGACTACGACGCCGACACCGACCGCCTGACCGTGCATCGCTCGAAGGAAGAGGCGGACGACTACCGCTACTTCCCCGAGCCCGACCTTGTCCCGGTCGAGCCGCCTGCCGAGCTCGTCGAGCGTCTGCGCGGCGAGCTGCACGAGCTGCCGGCTACACGCATTCGCCGGCTCGAGCCGCTCGTCGGCTTCGTGCTCGCGCACGAGCTCGTGTCCACCGGCAACGAGCGCAAGGCGGAGCTGCTCGCGGCGGAGGGCGTCGACTGGCGCGCCGCCGCGAACGTCGCGATGAACCGCGGCGACTTCCTGCCCGAGAACGCCCGCGCGCTCGCGGCGATCCTGCAGGCGAACGTCACGCGCGAAGCGCTCGACCAGGCGTTCGACGCGGCGGCGGCCGGGCGCATCGACGCGAACGACTATCTCGCGCAGGCGGTCGTCGGCGACGAGTCCGAGCTCGCGCCGATCATCCACGCGGTGCTCGCCGCGAGCCCGGAGCAGGTTGCGACGTACCGCAGCGGCAAGGAG
The DNA here is from genome assembly GCA_036498225.1 of Gaiellaceae bacterium. Lineage (GTDB taxonomy): Bacteria > Actinomycetota > Thermoleophilia > Gaiellales > Gaiellaceae > Palsa-739. The sequence continues at coordinate 2,822 of DASYFU010000200.1, forward strand.
GGCTTGCTCGGCTTCTTCGTCGGCCAGGTGATGAAGGAGACGCAGGGGAAGGCCGACCCGAAGGTCGTCAACCGGCTGGTTCGGGAAAAGCTGGCGCAGTAGGCACGAAAACCTCGTCCTCGCGCGTGAAGAGATACCCGGCGGCGAGGAGCGTCACGAGGGCCATGACGACGATCTCGATGCGGTAGTCGATGAGCGTCACGAGCGCGGCGCCGAGGGCGATGGACACGGTCTGCGGGACGCTGAAGAGCATGTTCGTCGCCGCGGAGATGCGCCCTTGCAGGTGCTGCGGGCTGCGGCGCTGATATGCAGTCGACGCTGCGACGACGACCCACGCGATCCCAGCCCCGAAGACGACCACGGAGGGGAGGACGCCTCCGAGGCTGGGAGTGAGGAAGCCGAAGCACGCGACGGCGAACAGCGCGAGACCGAGGCCGGTGAGGCGCACGTCGCCGATGCGCCGCATGAGCACGGCAGCGGTGAGACCGCCGGCGATCGCACCGACGCCCTGGAAGGTGTCGAGGACGCCGACGAACGCCGCGCTGTGATGAAGGCCGTCGATGACGATCGCGAAGATCAGCGTCTCGCAGAAGCCGATGACGGTGAGCGCCGCGCAAAGGCCGATCGAGAGCTCGCGCAGCACCTTCGTGCGCGCGATGTGGGCGAGGCCGGCTGCCGACTCGCGGAGGAAGCGATGCTCGCGCGGCGCTGCAGGAGGCTCCGCGAACGGGAGCGCGACGAGCGCCGCGGCGGAGCCGACGAACGTTCCGGCGTCGATCAGCGCGACGACGTGGCCGCCGAACGCCGCGAACAGGCCGGCGCCGGTGACGGGCGCGATGATGCGCAGCCCCTCGCGGATGGTCTGCAGCGCGCCGTTCGCCTCGGCGAGCTGCTCGTCCGGCATCATCGCTTTCAGCATCGACGACCGCGCTGCGGCGAAGATGTCGCCGCCGAGACCGTAGAGCGCCGTGACGGCGTACAACAGCCAGAGCTGATGGCGTGAGTGCACGAAGAGCAGGAGGCACATCACGCCCGCGAGGGTGAGATGTGTCGTGATCATGAGCGGCCGCTTCGGCAGCCGGTCGACGACGAGCCCGCCGAGCGGCGCGATCATCCCGGTCGCGCCGAAGCAGAGGAAGACGATCC
>DASYFU010000201.1:0-4011 GCA_036498225.1 Gaiellaceae bacterium
CGAAGGAGCAGCTCGCGTCCAAGCTTTCGCAGGCCATCTACGAGGGCATCGCCACCCCGCTCCTCCGGGCGCGCGACCGCGCCGCCCGCATCTTCGAAAGCCTCCGGGTACGGCCGATGGTGACGGTCGAGCCGATGACCGGCAACTTCAGCTTCAGCTTCACCGCCGGCCACGATTCCGGCGACGTCGACGCGACCCTCGAGCGTCTCTTCGAGCTTCCGGCGGAGCTCGCGGCCGAGCGCGGTAAACGTGTTGCGCTCGTCTTCGACGAGTTCCAGGAAGTGATCGCGCTCGATGCCCGCCTTCCGGCGCTCATGCGCGCGGTCTTCCAGATGCAGCCGCACGTCGCTCACGTGTACCTCGGCAGCAAGCGGAGCATGATGCGGTCGCTGTTCAACGACGTGAACGAGCCGTTTTGGCGGAGCGCGCGGCAGATGGAGCTCGGCCCGATTCCCGCGCCCGACTTCGGTGAGTTCATCCGCCGGCGCTTCGAGTCGACGGGGAAGCGCATCGATGACCGCTTCGCCGACGAGGTGCTTGCGATCACCGGTTGCCATCCGTACGGAACGCAGGAGCTCTGCTACGCGCTCTGGGAGGAGACGCCGGATGGACTAGGGGTGACCGACGTGGCGCTGGAGCGGGCGCTCGACCGTGTTCTCCGCGCCGAGAACGCGCATTTCACCTACATGTGGGACACGATCCCGCGCACCCAGAGACTCGTTCTCCAGGCGCTTGCGATCGAGCCGGCAGCGCAACTGCTCAGCGAGCAGTACCGAGCCCGACACGGCCTTCCCGCAGCATCGAGCGTTCAGCGCGCGGTGGGCGAGCTCGTCGACGCCGAAATCGTCGCGCGGTCCGGGCGCGGCGCCTACGCGATCGCGGAGCCGTTCCTGGCGCAGTGGATCAGGGCGTTCGCCGTCTAAGCTTCCGCCATGCCGTTCTACCAGCGCCTCGGCGACGTTCCGCGCAAGCGCCACGTGCAATTCCGGGACAACGGCACGCTTCTCACCGAAGAGGTGATGGGCCTCGAAGGCTTCACCGGCAACGAGTCGATCCTGTACCACCTCCACTCGCCCTGCCGCGTCATGGAGCTCGGCCCCTTCGAGCCGATCGTGCGCGAGGAGTGGGTGCCGGAAGCGCATGCGCACCGCCATTTCAAGACCTTCGACACCGCTCCCGACGGCGACGAGATCACCGGCCGCCGCCTGCTCATGTGGAACAACGACGTCGAGATCTCCCTCTGCCGCCCGTCCGGGACGATGGAGTACTTCTTCCGCAACGGCGAAGGGGACGAGGTCGTCTTCGTGCACGAGGGCTCGGGGACGCTGGAGACGATCCTCGGCGAGCTTCCGTACACGGACGGCGACTACGTCGTCATCCCGCGCGGGACGACGTACCGCTTCCGCCCGGAAGGGCCGCAGCGCTACCTCGTGTTCGAGACTCCGGGGTTGATCGAGGTCCCGCGCCGCTACCGCAACCAGTACGGGCAGATCATGGAAGGCGCGCCGTACTATCACCGCGACATCCATCCGCCGACCGAGCTGCACACCGTGCGCGAGCACGGCGAGTACCCCGTGAAGGTGCGCGTGCGCGGCGGGTACCAGACATACGTCGTCGACTATCACCCGTTCGACGTCATCGGCTGGGACGGCTACCTCTATCCGTGGACGTTCTCGATCCACGACTTCGAGCCGATCACCGGCCGCATCCACCAGCCGCCACCCTCGCACCAGACGTTCCAGGGCCAGAACTTCGTCATCTGCTCGTTCTGTCCGCGCAAGCTCGATTTCGACCCGTTGGCGATACCGATTCCGTATCACCATTCGAACCTGCAGTCGGAGGAGATGATCTATTACGTCTCCGGCAACTTCGGGTCGCGCAAGGGCGTGGACGTGGGGTCGATCACGCTGCATCCGTCCGGCCTTCCGCACGGGCCGCAGCCTGGCCTCGCGGAGAAGAGCATCGGCCTGCACGAGACGCACGAGCTCGCGGTCATGTGCGACACGTTCCATCCGCTGAAGCTCTCGCGCTTCGCCCAGAGCCTCGACGACGGGGTCTACTGGAAGTCGTGGTACGCGAACTCCGACGTCGCGTCGGACGCAGGACTGACGTCACACCTCTAGCACCGCACCACGACGGCTCCGAGCTGTACGTGCTCGAGGTGCCGGAGGCGCCGGGCGGAGCGGCGACCGTGCGCATGCGCGCGCCGCGCGGCGCGGCGGAGAGCGTGTGGCTCCGCTATGTCGCGGACGGCGAGCCGCATACGGTCGAGGCGGTCGTCGACGAGGACGACGCCGAGGAGACGTGGTGGCGGGCCGAGCTCGCAGTGCCGAACCCGACGGTCCGGTATCGCTGGCTCCTCGACGGCGGGGACGTCGGCTACCGCTGGTTGAACGGCGTCGGGCTGCACGCGCACGACGTCCCCGGGGCCGACGACTTCGTCCGCGCGCCCGGTCGAGCGGCGCCGGACTGGCATGCCCGCTCGGTCGTGTACGAGATCTTCCCGGATCGATTCGCCAAGGCAGGCGGCGGCGCCGAGCTGCCGGACTGGGCAGTTCCCCGCGCGTGGAACACACTGCCGGAAGGCCGGAGCGCAAACACGCCGTACGAGCTCTACGGCGGCGACCTTCCGGGCATCGAGCAGCATCTCGATCACGTCGCCGACCTCGGTGCAGACGTGCTCTACCTGACGCCGTTCTTCCCCGCGCGCAGCAGCCATCGCTACGACGCGTCGAGCTTCGATCACGTGGATTCGCTGCTGGGCGGCGACGACGCGCTTCGCTCACTGCTCCACGCGGCGCACGGTCGCGACATGCGCGTCGTCGGCGACCTGACGCTGAATCACTGCGGCGCCGCGCACGAATGGTTCCTCCGCGCGCAGGGAGATCCCGTCGCGCCCGAGCGCGAGCTTTTCTTCTTCGACGGCTCGTACCCTGAGGGCTACGCCTGCTGGCTCGGCGTCCCGTCGCTTCCGACCCTCAACTGGGGCTCGGCCGAGCTGCGTCGCCGAATGGCGCAGGTCTTCGTCCGCTGGCTCGACGAGGGCCTCGACGGATGGAGGATCGACGTCGCCAACATGGTCGGCCGACACCGGCTGCTCGACGTCAACCGTGACGTCGCGCAGTCGGCCCGGAGCCTCGTCGGCGGACGTCTCCTCATGGCCGAGCACGGACACGATTTCAGGCCCGACCTCGACGGCACGGGCTGGCACGGCGTCATGAACTACGCCGGCTTCCTGCGCCCGACGTGGTGGTGGCTGCACGGTGGCTCGCTCGATCGAGAGGTCTTCTCCAACACGCCGGCGCCGTCGTACTCGGGCTTCGAGACCGTCGACACGATGCGCTCGTTCTGCGCGGGCGTGCCGTGGGACACGATCGCGAACTCGTGGACGCTCCTCGACAGTCACGACACCGCGCGCTTCCGGACAGTGACCGGTTCGCGAGACAAGCACGTCGTCGGCATCGGCATGCAGATGACGATGCCGGGCGTGCCGATGGTCTTTGCCGGCGACGAGCTCGGTGTCGAGGGTGAGTGGGGCGAGGATGGGCGTCGCACGATGCCGTGGGCGCATCCGGAGTCCTGGGACGTCGAGCTGCTGGCGCGGTACCGCGAGCTGATCCGCCTCCGTCGCTCGAGCGACGCGCTCGCGCGCGGGGGCCTGCGCTACGTCCACGTGGGTCACGACGCCGTTGCGTACGTCCGCGAGTCGCGCGCCGAACGGCTCCTTTGTCTCGCGGCGCGAGCTCCCCACGGGCCGATCACGGTGCCGTTCGCCGAGCTCGAGACCGTGTACGGCGAGGATGCGCGCGACGGCGTCCTTCCCGGCGGCGGCCCCGCCTTTCACGTGTGGAGGATTCCCTGATTTACGTGCGGCTTACGCCCATCGTGCGCGCCTCTTACGTTGGAGGCGGATCGTTCGGGGCGTGAAGAGACTCGTCGCAGTTGCGTTCGTCCTCGTCGCCCTCGCCGCTGTCCCGACCGCCCTCGCCGGCAGCGGCAATGGTGGACACG
>DASYFU010000202.1:0-1869 GCA_036498225.1 Gaiellaceae bacterium
CCGCGGGCGGAGATGGAGCGGCTCGTGCGGGAGGCGCAACGTGTCGTCGGCCTGTACAAGGACGGCACGCAAGTGGGCTTCTGTCGTGCGGCGAGCGACGGCATGTCGTTCGCCTATCTCGCCGACGTGTACGTCCTCGAAGAGCACCGCGGCCGAGGGCTCGGCCTCGAGCTCGTGCGTGAGATGGTGGAGAACGGCCCGTATGCGGATCGCAAGTGGCTCCTGCACACCCGCGACATGCATCGCCTGTACACGAAGCTCGGCTTCGGTCCTCCGTCGGAACGCGTTATGGAGCGCTCGCGAAGATCCTGAAGTGCAGCGAGCCGCGCTCGCACACCGGCGTCGGCGGCTGAATCGGCGCGTCCAGCGTGCCGCCGCCGGGCGCGGTAACGCGTAGGACGGTGGCCGTCGGCTGGCACTGGCCGCTCGTGTTGTCGCCGGTGCCGTTCACGTCGGGTGAGAAGCGCGCCTCGGAGGCCGCCGACTGGCCGTGCTGGAGCGAGATCTTCGGCGGATTCGCCGGCGCGGGCGGCTCGGCGGAGGGCGCCGTCGGCAGTGCGGTGCCGGTGGTGCCGAGGAGCTGTACCTGCGGAATGCCGGACACGTAGCACGGCGTCGCGCCCGTGTTCGTGAGTGTCAGCGTGTACGAGATCTGGCCGGCGCCGGGGCTGCCGGGCACGACGTCGAAGCTTCCCTGCAGGCTGCCGGCCGCGCATGGGGTCGATGCGGCGGCGGTCGTGGTCGTCGTTCCGGTCGACGTGGTCGTGACCGTGACGGTCCGCACATGAGTGACCGTCTGCGTGACGGTGACGGTCTTGGTCGCGCCGCAGCCTGCGAGCGCGAGCACGGCGAGGATGAGAAGCGCGGCTCTCACGCCTTGGGTGTTCGCCATGGGCGGTCCAGTGCCTCCTCGAGCCAGACACGCACGCCCGCGAGGGGGAGGCGCTCCTGCGCGAGCGAGTCGCGGTCACGCACCGTCACCGTGTCGTCCTCGAGCGTCTGGTCGTCGATCGTGAACGCGAACGGCGTGCCGATCTCGTCCTGCCGGCGATAGCGCCGCCCGATCTGGCCGCTGTCGTCGTACTCGACCATGAAGCGCTTGCGCAGGTCGTCGAGGAGGCCGCGCGCCTTCGCGACCATGTCCGCATTGCGCGGGATGAGCGGCAGGATCGCGGCTTTGATGGGCGCGATCGCCGGATGGAGCCGAAGCACGGTGCGGTCGCGATCGGCGACGACCTCTTCGTCGTACGCGTCGATGAGCAGCGCGAGGAACGTCCGGTCGGGACCGCCTGCCGGCTCGATCACGTTCGGCGTGTAGCGCTCGCCGCCCTCGCCGACGTATTCGAGCTTCGTCCCCGAGCTGTCGGTGTGCTGCGTGAGGTCGAAGTCACCGCGGTTCGCGATGCCCTCGAGCTCGGACCATCCGATGGGATAGAGATACTCGATGTCGCTCGCCGCGCGTGCGTAGTGCGCGAGCTCGTCCGCTTCGTGGGGACGGACGCGCAGATGGCTTTCTCGAAGGCCGTAGCGCACATACCACGCGCGGCGTTGCTCTATCCAGTACGCGAACCATTCGTCCGCCTCCTGCGGCGGGACGAAGAACTCCATCTCCATCTGCTCGAACTCGCGCGTGCGGAAGAGGAAGTTGCCCGGCGTGATCTCGTTGCGGAACGACTTGCCGATCTGCGCGATGCCGAACGGCGGCCGCTTGCGCGCACTCTGATAGATGTTCTTGAAATTGACGAAGATGCCCTGAGCGGTTTCCGGCCGGAGATACGCCGCCGCGGCGCTGTCCTCCATCGGCCCGACGTGCGTCTGCATCATCAGGTTGAAGTTGCGCGGTTCGGTCAGCGTCCCGCGCTGCCCGCA
>DASYFU010000203.1:0-2199 GCA_036498225.1 Gaiellaceae bacterium
GGAAGAGCCCGCCGTTGATGTGGATGTCCTGGCCGGTGACGAAGCCTGCGGCCGGCGACGCGAGGTACCAGCACAGCTCGGCCAGCTCGGTCGGCTCGCCTTGCCGGCGCACCGGCGTGTGCGAGACGAGGTACTCGCGCAGCTGCTCCCAATACGGATAGAGGTTCGGGTCGCGCCAGACGCGGAAGCTGCCCGGGATGACGGTGTTGATCGTGATCCCGAAGCGCGAGAACTCGAGTGCGAGTGAGCGGGCGAGGCCGGACAGCGCCGCCTTTGCGGTCGCGACGTGCGAGCGCTCGAAGCCGCCGTGCAGCGCATCGAGGCCCGAGATGTTGATGATCCGGCCGAAGCCGCGCTCGACCATCGCCGGCAGCACGGCGCGCGATGTGCGCACCGCGCCGAGCAGGTCGATCGAGAGCACCTGCTCCCAGTCCGAGTCCGTCAGGTCGAGGAAGCCGCCGATCGGCCGGTAGGCGGCGTTGTTGATCAGCACGTCGACGGGACCTGCTTCCCGTGCGACCGTCTCGAGCGCGCGCGCGACGCCTTCGCCCGACTCGAGCGCGATCTCGAGCGGATGCGCGTCGTGCCCGTCGGCCGCGATCTTGTCGACGACGGCCGCAGCTTTCTCGGCGCCGTGGCGGTAGCCGACGAACACCGTGTCGCCGCCGGCGGCGAAGCGCTCCGCCATCACCGAGCCGAGGCCGCCGCTCGCACCCGTCACGACGACGACGCGGCCGCTCATGCGAAGGCTCTCGCCAGCGCGCCGACATCGTCGAGGCCGGCGAGACCGCGGGCGAGCTGCAGCGCGTTCTCGGCCGCAGCGTCGTCGAGCACGAGCGACGCCGAGCTTCGGAACTTCCGCTCGAGCTCGGCCCACGACATCGGCCGGTGCGGTGGCACCCGATGCTCGAACACGTCGCCGTCGGTCGTCTCGACCGTGACGACGCTGTTCGAGATCGCCGTTGCGGCGCCCTCGTTCAGCGCCAGCGCCTCGTCCACGAAGACGTCCACTTTGCGGGAGAGATCCTGCACGATCGGATCCTCGAGCCGCGCCTCCGTGTACTGCGGGATGCCGGCGTCGCCGTCGGCGATCGCGACCGCGAGCGACCATTCGACGCAGAAGCGTCCCTGCTCCGGCGTGCTCGCCGTGTGATGGATGAGGATCTCCGGTGCGCGCGGGTGTACGGCGCAGCGCATGCTCGCGATCTTCTCCGGCGTCAGCCCGTGCTCCGCGCGGAGCTCGAGGGTCGCGTCGAGCGCGGCATGGATCGCGCCACAGCACGTGTAGCGCTTGAACGTGATGCCCGAGGTCTCGATCTCGAGCTCCCCCTCCAGCGCGAAGTCCTCGGGGGCGAGCGTCGCGTCGTCGTTGCGGTAGACCTCGATGTACGAGCGCTCGCCGTCGAGGATCGATCGCGACGCCGTGAACCCACCGGCGACGAGCTCTGCGGCCATGATCCCGTGGAAGGCGGCGTTGCCGGCGTGCAGCGGCTTGACCATCGTGCCGAAGTTGTCGCGCAGTCCGGCGGCGCTCGACGCCGCGATCGCAACCGCCTGCGCCACGCCGTCCGCGTCCAGCTCCAGCAGCCGGGCCGCGGCCGCGGCAGCGCCGAGGCCGCCGATCGTGCTCGTCGAATGCCAGCCCTTTGCGTAGTGCTCGGGGATGATCGCGCGCGAGATGCGCGACGCGACCTCGAAGCCCGCGACGAACGCGAGGATGACGTCCTCACCCGATGCATGCAGCCGTTCACCGAGCGCGAGCGTCAGCGGGACGTAGACGACGCTCGGATGCATCATCCGCTTGAGGATGAAGTCGTCGTAGTCGAGGGCGTGCATCGTCGTGCCGTTCGCGAGCGCCGCGAGTGCGGCCGGCGCGCGTGAGCCGCGGCCGCCGAAGAGCGTCGCCTCGTCGTTGCCGCCGAGCGACTCGACCCAGCCGCGCGCGATCGCGCCGTCCGGTTGCAGGCTGCCGACGAGGCCGCAGCCGAGGCTGTCGACGAATGCGCGCGTCACGAGGTCGACGACGTCGTCGGAGATGTGGCTCCGCTCGAGCGACACGACCAGCTCGGCCATTGCGCGGGTCGTCGCGTCGCTCATCAGCGCGGGAGGCCGAGTTCGCGCGCGATGAGGTTGCGCTGGATGTCGTTCGTCCCGCCGCCGATCACGTACATCGGCGCGAGCCGCAGGATCCGCTCGACC
>DASYFU010000204.1:0-7169 GCA_036498225.1 Gaiellaceae bacterium
CGATCCCGGGAACCGGGCGTGAGCGTAACATCGTCAACGACGCGGGCGACGCCCTCGAGACGCTCCAGCGGGCGGGCGTCGATCTCGTGCTCGGCGGGCACAAGCACGTTCCGTATGCGTGGGAGCTCGAAGGCCTCTTCATCGTCAACGCCGGCACGGTGTCGTCCTCGCGTCTGCGCGGGCACGGGCGACCCTGTTACAACGTCGTCGAGGTCGACGGCACACACGTGGACGTCTGGCGCAAGTACCCGTTCCACGGGCAGGAGAAGATCATCCAGTTCTCGACGGACACGAAGACGTACGAGAAGTACACCGCGCGTATCGAGGGCGAGGTGACGTCCTCGCGATGAGAGCCGTGGCGATCGTGGACGGGGAGCACTATCCGGACGTCGTGCGCGCGGCGCTGGACGAGCTGCCGTACGAGTTCGTCGCCGTGCGCTTCGTCGGCGGCTGCGAGAAGCTGCGCGGCGCGCCCGACTACGGCATTCCGATCGTCGACGGCGTTCCGGAGGTCGACGTCGCGATCGACCTCACCGACGAACGGCGACCCGAGGTGATCGCCGACTTCCTCGCCGCCGGGATCTCGGTGGTCGGCGCCGACTTCCGCTTCGACCCGCCGCCGCTCCATCCATTCGAGCCTCCCTCGATCGCGGTCATCGGCACGGGCAAGCGCGTCGGCAAGACCGCCGTCGCGACGCACGTGGCGCGGCTGCTCGCGCGCGACCGGCGCGTCGTCTGCGTCGCGATGGGCCGGGGCGGGCCTGCGGAGCCGGAGCTCGTCACGACGCCGCCGACGATCGACGACCTCGTCGCGCGCTCGCGTGCGGGACAGCATGCGGCGTCGGACTACCTCGAGCTCGCCGTGCTCAGCGGCGTGCCGGCGATCGGCTGCCGGCGTGCAGGCGGAGGCGTCGCCGGTGCGCCGTTCGTGTCGAACGTTCTCGAGGGGGCGCGACTGGCGGCCTCGCTCGAGCCCGACGTGGTCGTCTTCGACGGCAGCGGTGCGGCGATTCCGCCCGTCGCGACGACGGCCCGCATTCTCGTCGGCCGTGAGCCGTTCCGGGAGCGGATCAGCGACCTCGTCCTCGACGAGCTCGTCCTGCGACTCACGCCGACCGAGCCGCTCGAGGGGCGCGTCGCGGTCTTCACGGCAGCACCGGCGGCCACCGATCACCTCGACGCCGACGTCGTGCACGTCTCGCACAACCTCGCGCGCCGCGATCTTCTCCACGGCGAGCTGGAGCGCATTGACGCGGACACCTATCTCGTCGAGCTGAAGGCGGCGGCGATCGACGTGGTCGCGGAGCACGCGCTCGCGCACGGCGTCCGCTTCGTCCTCGCCGGGAACGAGGTCGTCGACGCCGGCCTCGACGAGGCGATCCTCGACCTCGTGCCGCAGGAGGCGCGCGCGTGAGCGACCGTCCCCTCGTCATCCTCGTCGGCGGCGCGACGGGGACGGGTAAGTCCACCGTCGCGACCGAGATCGCGTACAAGCTCGGGATCACGCGGCTGACATCGACCGACTCCATCCGGCAAACGCTGCGGGCGTTCTTCTCGCACGAGTTCATGCCGACGATCCACTATTCGAGCTTCGCCGCGGGCGCCGCGATGCCCGAGGCCGACGATCCGCTGGTGGCCGGCTTCCTCGAGCAGTCGCGCAACGTCCTCGTCGGCGTCACCGCGTCGATCGAGCGTGCGCTGCAGGAGGGCTGGTCGATCATCTTCGAGGGCGTGCATCTCGTGCCCGGCCTCCTCCCGGCCGAGGTGGAAGGTGCGGTCGTGTGCCCCTTCGTCCTCTCGATCGAGGACGAGACGGAGCACGCGCAGCACTTCTTCTCGCGCACCGAGGGCAGCGAGCGGCCGCTCGGCAACTACCTCGACCACTTCGCCGAGATCCGCAAGCTGCAGACGTTCATCGTCGACCGCGCCGAGCGCGAGGGGGTTCCGGTGATCGAGAACGAGAGCGCGGAGCAGACGTCCGCCGACGTGATCGAGCTCGTTCGCTCCGCCGCGGAAAGGGTGCGTGCACGGTGAGCGACACGCTGGAGGAGCCGGTGACGGAGGAAGGCGAAGTCGGACAGGCCGTTCCGTGCATGTGCCAGTCGTATCTGCGCGCGACCGAGCACGCGGCGCTCCTTTCTGCGCGCTGGCTCGGGCGCGCCGACCAAGAGGGGGCGGAGGAGGCAGCCGCGACGGCGATGCGCGCGTCGCTCGACGTCCTCCCGATTCGCGGCCGCGTCGTGCTCGGCTCGGAGGACGCGGGCCTTGCGCCGGGCTCGATCGTCGGCGCCGGCGCCGCCGAGGTCGACCTCGCGCTCGATCCGCTCGAGGGCCGCGGTGTCGTCGCGCGCGGCGGCAACGGCGCGATGTCCATGATCGCCGTCACCGATCCCGGCCAGCTCATGTCTCTCCCAGACATGTACATGCGGAAGATGGCGGTCGGCCCGACCGCGCGCGGCGCGATCGACCTGCTCCGGCCGATCGGCGAGAACATCGAGGCGATCGCGGCGGCATTCGGCCGGCGCGTGAACGACGTGACGACGATCGTCCTCGACCGTCCGCGCCACCACGACCTGATCGAGGAGATCCGCGCTGCGGGGGCGCGCATCAAGCTCATCCAGGACGGCGACGTGACGGCTGCCATCTCGGCCGCGATCCGCGGGACGAACGACCACCTCGCGATCGGCATCGGCGGCACGCGCCAGGCGGTGCTCTCGGCGGCGGCGCTCCGCTGTCTCGGCGGCGAGCTGCAGGCGCAGTTCTGGCCGACGACGCGCGGCGAGATCGACGAGCTGCGGGAGCGGGGGATCGAGGACTACGCGCGCGTGTTCAGCACGGAGGAGCTCGCGCCGGGCGACGTGATCGTTGCCGCGACGGGCGTCTCGAACGGTGACCTGCTGCGCGGCGTGCGCTTCCTCGCCGACAGCGCGCGGACGCATTCGCTGCTCATGTGCACGCGCTGCAACTGGGTGCGTTTCGTGGACGGAATCCACTTCTTCGCGCGCGAGCGCCGCGAGGACGTGCGCTTGATGGGCTACTAGCCCGTACACTGGCTGCATGCCGACGAAGGAAGAAGTGCTCGAGGTGCTGCGCCAGGTCGAGGATCCCGAGCTCGGGATGGACGTGGTCGATCTCGGCCTCGTGTACGACGTCGAGGTGGATGGCTCGAAGGTGAAGGTGCTCTACAGCCTCACGTCGATGGGCTGCCCCGCGGGACCGCTCATCTCCGGCGACATGGAACGCGCCGCGCGCGAGGTCGAAGGCGTCGAAGACGTCGAGCTCGAGCTGACGTTCGACCCGCCGTGGACGCCGGACAAGATGTCCGACGACGCGAAGTTCATCCTCGGCTTCGGCTAAAGACGAATCGTGGGCGAACGAGGGGCGCGCCCGGCGCTACGGCGCGCCCCTCATGCTCGACTGACACTCCGTAGCCGCAGTCGAGTTGTTCAGGACGTTACGCCTACCCCTGTGCGCTGGGGTGGGTAAACGGAACAACTCCGTCCCAGCCCGCGCGCAGCACGTTCAGCGTCGACGAAGGCGTGATCACGGGTGCGCGCCCGCTGTCCTTCGTAACGCGATCGGTGTACCCGCGCGGCGTCCAGCGCAGCAGCTCGTTGCCGAGCACGAGCCACGGCTCGCCGTCTCGCACGACGAACGTCCCGTCGGGCAGCGCGTCGAGCGGACGCGCGCGATGCGGTCCCATCCGCTCCTCGTGCAGCCGCTCGTCGAGCTCGTCGGCGCGCACGGCTCCGACGATCGACATGAAGCGGTTGTAGTCCTCCCGGCGACACTCAGCGCACGGCCGATGCCCCGCTGCGAACGCGGTCGCCTCGTCGAGGAAGAAGAGACCTGTGTAGCGTCCCGGCGGCATCGGGTCCGCGCGATAGCGGCCGCGGAACTCGAGCCTGCATGCGATCCAGCGCACGACCTGGTACGAGCGCCGGATCCGCCGCTTCGCATCGTGCAGGCAGCCGCGGTTCCCGTACACGAGCCCGCGCGCCGGCGTCGCGATCAGATCCCCGAGCGGCGTGACGCGGTTCTGCAGGGTCACGAGATCGAGAGGACGATCTTCCCGAGCTGCTCGCCGGCCTCGAGCCGCGCGTGCGCGGACTGGATCTCCTCGAGGGGCACGATCTCGTCGACCACCGGCAGCGCACGGCCGCTCGCAACGAGCTCGTAGGCGCCCTCGAAGTCGGCCTTCGTCCCCATCGTCGAGCCGAGGATGGTCAACTGCTTCCACCACACGCGATGCAGCGCCGCCGGAGGATTCGGCCCGGAGGTTGCGCCGCACACCGCAATGCGCCCCTCGCGCGCGGCGACGTCGAGCGACGTCCGCCAGGTCGCCTCGCCGACGTGATCGACGACGACGTCGGCGCCGTGCCCGCCGGTGATCTCGCGCACGGCGGCCTTCACGTCGCCGGTCGCGTGATTCACGACCGCGTCCGCGCCGAGCTCCGTTGCACGCGCGAGCTTCGCGTCGCTCGACGACGTCACGATCGTCCGCGCGCCCAGCGCGCGCGCGATCGCGAGTCCCGCGGTCGACACGCCGCTCCCGATCCCCCACAGCAGCACCCACTCGCCCTCGCGGAGCCCCGCGCGCGTCACGAGCATCCGGTAGGCGGTCTCGAACACGAGCGGGAACGCGGCGGCGTCCTCGAACGAGAGCCCGTCGGGAATGGGGTAGACGTTCGTCTCCGGCACCGCGATGAGCTCCGCGTTCGTCCCGTCGCCGTGCTCGCCGACGACGTGGATGCTTCCGTCCGGCTGCTCGATCCCGGGATTGATCACGACCCGCTCACCGGTATCGACGCGGATGCCGGCGCCGTCGGCGCCGAGGATGCGCGGCTTCGGCACCGAAGGGAGGCCCTTCCTGATCCAGATGTCGAGATGGTTAAGCGCAGACGCATGCAGCCGGATGAGCACCTCGCCCGGCCCCGGCGACGGGTCGGGCACGTCCTCGAGCACGAGAACGTCCGGCCCTCCGTCGTCGTGAATCCGCACCGCCTTCACCCGCGGCACACTATCGGCGTGACGGCCGAGCACCTGAGGCAGCTCGCGGACGAGCTCGGCATCGACGCGATCGGCGCCGCCGCCGCCGAGCCGTACGTCGAGACCGAGCGGCACATCCGCGATCGCCGTGCGCGCGGGCTCTTCGCCGACATGCGCTTCACGATGTCGCGGCCCGAGGAGTCGTGTCATCCCGAGCGCCTGCTCGAGGGCGCGCGCACCGTCGTCTCGGCCGCGCTCTGCTACTACGCGCCCGAGCCGGAGCGTCCCGCTGGGCATGGACGCCTTCCGCGCTACACGTGGTGGGACGCATACGCGGAGTTGCGCGAGAAGCTCGACGCGCTCGGGCGCGCGATCGGTGGCAGCTACAAGGTCTTCGTCGACGCGAACCAGCACGTCGACCGAGAAGGCGCGGCCCGGAGCGGCGTCGGCTTCTACGGCAAGAACACGCTGCTCATCACGCAGCGACACGGATCGTGGGTCGTGCTCGGCACGCTTGTGACGGACGCCGAGCTCGAGCCGACGGCGCCGCTCGACGCGGACTGCGGATCGTGCCGCCTGTGCATCGACGCGTGCCCGACAGGCGCGCTTGACGATCCGGGAACGCTCGACTCGACGCGCTGCCTCTCGTACTGGACGCAATCGGCCGAGCCGATACCCGACGACTACCGCGCGAAGCTCGGTGCCCAGGTATACGGCTGCGATATCTGCCAGGACGTCTGCCCGTGGAACCGCGGCGTCGAGAAACGCCGCGCGCACATGACGCTGCCCGCCGGCGCGGAGCCGCACGTCTCGCTCGCCGACTGGCTCGCCGCCGACCCGGACGAGCTGCGCGAGCGCTACAGGCGGCTGTACGTCCCGCGCAACGACGGCCGCTTCCTCCAGCGCAACGCCGCGATCGCCGCGGAGAACGCCAATGCCTAAGCGGCCGGGACACTGGCTCGTCGCTCTGCGTGCCGTGCTCGTCGTCGTCGCGATCGTCGACGCCTCGGTCACGAACTTTCCCTCGTCGTACCGGCCATGGGCGTGGGCCGTCGTCGCGTTCTTCGCGTTGTCGACGCTGTTGTCGGCCGCGCTCGCGCGCAGGCAGCTCGACCGCGTCGCCCGCCAGCGCGCACGCATCCTCGCGATCGCGCTCGACACGGTCGTCGCCATCGGCTTCGTCGCCGTCCTGTCGTATCAGCCGGGCGAGCCGTACCGAGCGCTCTATCTCGTGCCGATCGCGGAGGCTGCGCTTCGGTTCGGGCTCATCGGCGGCGTCGTCACCGGCGTGGTCACCGTCACTGCGACGATCGTCATCGACGTCCTCGGCCCCGGAGTCGCCTGGCGCACGATTGCCTCGCGGATCCTCGTCGGCTTCCTCGCCGGCGTCGTCATCGGCCGCCTGCGGGACGCCATCGCGGCCCGCGCCGCCGAGGCCGAGCGGCTGCGCGACGAGCTCGGGCGGCGGGGAGAGATCCTCGAGGCGGCGAACCGTTGCGCGCGGGCGCTGGGATCCTCGCTCGAGATCGAGACCGCGTTCGGCGCCTTCATCCGCGAGCTGCGCGTGGTCGTCCCCTTCGACCGGACGGCGATCGTGCTGATCGAGGACGACACGGCGAAGACGATCGCGACCGCCGGCCGCGGCGCGACGGAGATCTTCCCTCCGGGCAGCAGCGGGCCGGTGCACGGCAGCGTGCTCGACCGCGTGCGCGGCGGCGACATCATCGTCCGCGGCGACATCGCGCAGGCGGAGTATCCCGAGGACAAGCTCTTCGCCGACCTGGGTCTCCACAGCGAGATCGTCGCGCCGCTGCTCGTCGGCTCGCGACCGATCGGCATGATCGCGCTCTCGCGCGCGGAGGTCGACGCGTTCTCGCACGACGACGTCGAAATGATCGCGCTGCTCGGCCGTCTCGCGGCCACCGCGGTCCAGAACATCCGCGCGTACGAGGCCGAGCACCAGACGGTCGAGGAGCTACGCCGTCTGTCGGCGCTCCGTGCCGACTTCGTCTCGCTCGTCTCGCACGAGCTGCGCAGCCCGATGGCGGCCGTCATCGGCGCGGCGCGGACGCTGCAGGAGCGGTGGCGGAGCCTCTCCCCCGAGCAGCGCGAGGCGTTCCTCGCCCTCATCGCCGACGAGACGAATCGGCTCGCCATCCTCATCGGCGACGTGCTGAACA
>DASYFU010000205.1:0-1519 GCA_036498225.1 Gaiellaceae bacterium
CCACTGCGACCGCGCCGTTCGCTGCGCCGCCGAACCTCATCCGCCTCTCCGTCGGCATCGAGTCGCCCGAGGATCTGATCGCCGACCTCGAGCACGCACTGATGGTCGCGACCGTGCGCGCGTGACCGTCGTCTTCGTCGAGATCCCGTCCGGCTCGCGCAACAAGTACGAGTGGGACGAAGACCTCGGCGGCATCGTGCTCGATCGCCGCCTGTTCACCTCGATGTCGTACCCCACCGACTACGGCTTCATCGAGGGGACGCTGGCCGAGGACGGCGACCCGCTCGACGCGCTCGTGCTCGTCGGGGAGCCGACGTTCCCCGGCTGCCGCATCCGCGTGCGCGCGATCGGGGTCTTCCACATGAGCGACGAGAAGGGGCCGGACGAGAAGGTGCTCTGCGTGCCGCTCGCCGATCCATCGTTCGAGCGCGTCCGCGACGTGCACGACGTCACTGCCGAGCTGCGCGACGAGATCGAGCACTTCTTCCAGCGGTACAAGGATCTGGAGCCGTCGAAGAAGACGGAGACGCGCGGCTGGGGCAATCGCTCCGAGGCGGAGGCGATCCTCGCCGAGGCGCGCGGGCGCGCGTCAGCCTGAGACGAGGAGTGCGGCGCCGAGCGCGCCGCCGTTGTCGCCGAGCTCGGTCAGCACGAACGCCGGCGGACGGTCGTCGACGAACAGATGCGGCTGTGCCGCGGCGGCGATGCGCTCCACGTACGGCTGGCCGAGGCGCGTGCCGAGGCCGCCGCCGATGACCATCGCCTCGACGTCGACGACGTTCTGGACGGACGCCACGCCTGCACCGAGCGCCTCGACCGCCTCGTCGATGAGATTCCGCGCGAGCTTGTCCTCTTCTTCGAGCGCGGCCGCCCACACGCCGCTCGTCAGCCGCTCGCGCTGGCGCTTCTTCATGATCGAGAAGAGCTTCGTCTTCGTGCCCGCGTCCTCCGCCTTGCGCGCGGTGCGCTCCATCGCCGCGCGCCCCGCATACGCCTCGAGGCAGCCGCGGCGACCGCACGGGCAGCGGCGCCCGCCGAGCTTGACGACGACGTGGCCGAGCTCTCCCGCGGACCCTCGTCCGAGCCAGAGCTTGCCGTCGAGCACGAGCGCGCCGCCCACACCCGTTCCCCACCAGACACCGAGGAACGAGCTGTACGTGCGCCCGATGCCGAGGACGCGCTCGGCCTCGACTGCAACGCGCACGTCGTTGCCGATGTGGACGGGAACGCCGAGATCCTTTCCGAGCTCCGCGACAACCGGGTAGACGCCCTCCCACCCGGGGAGGTTGCCCGCGCGCGCGAGCGTCCCCGCGTCGGCGTCGACTTCGCCGGGCGCGCCGACTCCGGCGCCCGCGAGCGCGGACACCTCGACGGCCGCCGCCGACGCGGCCTCGCGCATGGTCGCCGCCAGCTCCGAGACGACGGCCGCCGGGCCGCCCGAGGTCGGCGTCAGCCGCCGCGCCTGGCCGAGGATCGCCTGCTTCCCGTCCACGACGATCGCCTCGATCTTCGTGCCGCC
>DASYFU010000206.1:0-3082 GCA_036498225.1 Gaiellaceae bacterium
GCTCTCGGCCGCGTCGCCGGGGCGCGGCTCGGCGACGCCCGACTGGGGCGTGCCGACGACGGCCGGCGCAAGGGGCCGCAGGTAGAGCCGGTCGTACCCTACGGCGGCGACGACCGCGCCGATCGCCGGGCCGAGGTAGTAGATCCAGCCCTGCGCCCAGAAGTTGCCGATCAACTCGGGGCCGAACGCGCGCGCCGGGTTCATCGCCGCGCCCGTGAGCGGGCCGCCGAGGAAGACGTCCATCGTGATCGTCAGCCCGATCGCGAAACCGGCGATCGACTTGAACGCACCGCGCGGGTCGACTGCCGTCGCGAAGACGGCGATGACGAGGAAGAACGTCATGATTCCCTCGAGGACGAATCCGCGTCCCGCGCCGAAGTGACCCGCGCTCGGGATGGCCCCGAAGAACGCGGGCTTGTGGACCATCCACCGAAGGATCCCTGCCGCAATCACGGCGCCGCCGAACTGCGCGATCCAGTAGACGACGGCGAGCCGCGGCGTGATGCGGCGTGTGCTGAGGAACCCGAGCGTGATTGCCGGGTTGAAGAGGCCGCCGGAGATATGGCCGAAGTTCGAGACCATGATCCCGATCGCGAGGCCGTTGGCGAGGGCGACGGCAACGATGTCGTTGCCGGAGATCGCGCCGGCGCCACCGCCGATGAAGATCAGCGTGAACGTTCCGATGAACTCGGCGACACCGCGCCGGAGAACGCTCTCCTCCATCGTCGCGGAGCGTAGGCGTCGCACCGGACGGAGCAGCTACCCTCGAACGATGCCGGACTCGTTCGAGGTCGAGTGCCCGCACTGCCACAAGACGTTCGCGGCACCGCTGCTCGAAGGAGCGGCCGCACGCTATCGCGGGTTCAAGTGCCCGCACTGCAAGCTCTTCGTTCCGGCCGAGCGGGCCGACGCGAAGCAGGAAGAAGAAGCGACTAGCTGACGGCGTCCCGGAGCGCCTGAGCCTCCGGGAGATGCTCGAGCTTCTTCAGCGTGTTGTTCTCGATCTGCCGGATGCGCTCGCGCGTGACGCCGAATGCGCGTCCGACCTCCTCGAGCGTGCGGGGCGGACCGCCGCGCAGGCCGAAGCGGAGCTCGATCACCTGGCGCTCGCGGAGCGGAAGCGCGCCGAGCGCACTCTCGATGTCCTCGCGGCGGAGCGAGAGCTGCGCCGTGTCGAACGGCGATTCCGCCGCGTCGTCCTGAACGAAGTCGCCGAGCGCAGAGTCCTCTTCCTCGCCGATGGGCTTCTCGAGGCTGACCGGAAGCTGCGCCATGCGCAGGATCTCGCGAACTTCCTCCGGCGTCATCTCGAGCTCTTCGGCGATCTCTTCTGCGTTCGGCTCGCGACCGAGGCGCTGTACGAGCTGGCGCTCGATGTGCACGACCTTGTTCAGCTTCTCGACCATGTGCACCGGGATGCGGATCGTGCGCGCCTTGTCGGCGATCGCCCGCGTGACCGCCTGGCGGATCCACCACGTCGCGTACGTCGAGAACTTGTAGCCCTTGCGGTAGTCGAACTTCTCCACCGCGCGGATGAGGCCGAGCGAGCCCTCCTGGATGAGGTCGAGGAACGAGAGGCCGCGGCCGAGATATCCCTTGGCGATCGAGACCACGAGGCGGAGATTGGCCTCGGTCATCTGCGTCTTCGCGCCCATGTCGCCGCGCTCGATGCGCTTCGCGAGGCTCACTTCCTGGTCGGCGGTGAGGAGCGGGACCTTGCCGATCTCGCGGAGGTAGAGGCGGAGTGAGTCGAGGGAAGGCTCGACGGTGAGGTCGAGCTTCGGCGCCGCGGCGGCCTTCTCGTCCTCGGGTTGCGGCTGCTCGTGCGGAGGCGTCTTGTGCTGCTCGCCTTCCATCAGCTCGACGTTGTGGTCGATCAGGTACGTGTAGAAGTCTTCGATCTGCTCCTTCGTGAGCTCGACGTCCTCGAGCGCGTTGACGATCTCGTCGTATGTGAGGAAGCCCTTCTCCTGTCCTTCGGCGACGAGCTTCTGGAGCTCTTCGACCTCGGGTAGCGAGATATCAACGGTGAGCACGTCGGCGACCTCCAGCTGCTTGGGGGTTGAACAGCATCGGGCCGGTCCCTCTCTCCTCCTACCGGCCGCACCTCGAAGGGACCGGATCTTAGTTACGAGTTACAGGTTCGTAAAGACTTTCGATTTCGCCCACGAGCTCGTCCCGGCTGTTGTTGATTTTTGTGCTAGCGATCGGCGCGAGGTCGACTCCGAGTGGGCCGAGGAACGCCGCGAGCGCAGGCCCGAGCGGACGCGACGAGCCGTCTTCCGACTTGAGTGCGAGGCCGGTCGTGCCGTCGCCGGCGCAGAGGAGGCCTTCGGCTCCTCCTTTGGCGTACCAGCGTCGGGTGAGCTGCATGAGGCTGACGTCGGCGCCGTCCGTGCCGTCGATGAGGTCGGGACGCGCGCGCATCGCGGTCGTGACGCGCTCGCCTCCGGGGAGATGCGGCAGGCGCGCGAACGCGTGCGCCATTCGTTCGAGCGGGAATGCGAAGGTGACGACGCCGCAGCCGTCGGTCGCCGTTGCTGTCGGTTCCGTTTCGGCGGCTTCGACGTGCGCGGCGCGGGCGGCCTGTTGGACGGGGTGGTCGGGGAGGCGGTAGCCGGCGGTCGGCCAGCCGTACGCGCGGCAGAGGGCGAGCATGCCGGCGTGCTTGCCGGAGCAGTTGTGGAAGACGCGCTGCGGCGGGCGTCCCTCCTGGAGGCCGCACTCGAGGTCGTCCTCGGCGGCGGGAGCCTTGGCGAGGAGCGCGCGGACGGCGGCGATCTGATCGGGGGTGGCGTGGTGCGACGCGGATGCGATCGCGAGGTCGGCGTCGTCGAGGTCGTCGCGGGCGCGCGCGAGCGGGAGCGCCTGGATCGGCTTCGACGAGCTGCGCATGAAGCAGACGAGCCCGGGGTCGCCGGCGGAGGCGACGATCTCGCCGCCGCGGACGGCGACCGCGTGCACCCGGTGGCGCGCCTCGACCGTCCCGTTCCGGCGCACCTCGACGACGAGCGGGCCCACGGCGGCCAAGGCTAACGACCGGTGGCAGCCACCGTCACAAACGCGTCACGAACACGCGCCG
>DASYFU010000207.1:0-6306 GCA_036498225.1 Gaiellaceae bacterium
CACGTGCGTACTCTGCATCGCCGTGCCGATCCGCGCATTCCTCTTCGACTTCGACGGTCTCATCATCGACACCGAAAGCGCGTCGCGTGCCGGATGGGAGTGGCTGTACCGCGAGCACGGCTTCGAGCTCCCGCAGGACCAGTGGGCGACGCTCATCGGAACGATCGGCGCGCCGTGGGAGCCGATGCGGCATCTCGAGGAGCTCGTCGGCTCCCCGCTCGACGCCGAGGTGCTGAACGAGCGCCGGCGCGCGCACGAGCTCTCGCTGCTCGAGGCGGAGGAGTTCCGCCCCGGGATCCTCGACTACCTGGAGGAGGCGAAGCGGCGCGGGTTGAAGACCGCGATCGTCTCCAGCTCGTCCAACCGCTGGATCGACATGCACCTGTCGCGGCTCGAACGCGCGGTCGGATGGGACGCGATCGTCGCCGCGAACCACGACGTCGCGCGCGCGAAGCCGCGGCCGGATCTCTATCTCGAGGCGTGCGAGATCCTCGGTGTCCCGCCGGCGGAGGCGATCGCCTTCGAGGACTCGCCGAACGGGGTCCGCGCCGCGCAGGCTGCGGGCATCTTCTGCGTCGCCATCCCGAACGAGGTCACGCGCGACCTCGGCCTCGAGGAGGCCGATCTCGTGCTCGACTCGCTCGCGGATCTCCCGCCGGCCGAGTTGCTCGCGCGCCTCGAGTAGGAAAGGATCGCGCCATGCCCGGCTGGCAGTGCGCCCACATCGACGAGATCGCCGCGGAGCAGTGGCCGTACTGGGCGCCGATCCGCCACCACTTCGGCATCCAGACGTTCGGCGTCAACGCGTGGCGCGGCGCAGCCGGCGACGAGGTGATCAAGCGGCACCAGGAGACCGATAGCGGCAAGCCGGAGCTGTACTTCGTGTTGAGCGGCGACGCCGTGTTTACCGTCGGCGACGACGAGGTTCCCGCGCCGGCGGGGACGCTCGTGTGGGTGGAGGACCCCTTGGCGGAGCGCGTCGCCGTCGCGAACGCGGCGGACACCGTGATCCTGTCGCTCAGCGGCGGCCCGCCGTCCGGATGGGATACGGACTACCTCGAAAGCTAGGTTTGGCGGCGGAGCGGCAGGGCCTGGTGGCCCAGCCGGTCTTCAAAACCGGTACGCCGTCGTAACCCGGCGGTAGGTGGGTTCGACTCCCACGCCGCTCCGTAACTCTTAGTGCTCTCTCAGCCGTCGTGGGTATACCGGTGGGAGATGAGACGCACATTCGCTCTCCTGCTCGCCGCCGCCGGCCTCGTGGTGGGCGTGCACGCCGCGCTCGCGCGGACGTCGCATACGACCGTGCAGACCGGGGTCGTCGTCGTCAACACGAACCTCGCGTACGAGAACGGCGAGGCGGCCGGCACCGGCATCGTCCTGACGTCGAACGGCGAGGTGCTGACGAACAACCACGTCGTCCGGGGAGCGACGACGATCCACGTCGTCCTTCCGCAGACGAAGCGCAGCTACACGGCGCACGTGCTCGGCTACAACGTGAACGCCGACGTCGCGCTTCTTCAACTGCAGGACGCGTCGGGGCTCGCGACCGCGCCGATCGGCAACTCGTCGACGCTTCGCCGCGGGCAATCGGTCACGGCCGTCGGCAACGCCGGCGGGACGGGAGCCCTCACGGTGACGACGGGACGCATCACGGGCCTCGGGCGCACGATCACGGTGAACGACGACCAGGGTGGCTCCGTGCAGCTCGTCGACCTGCTCGAGACGAACGCGTCGCTGCAACCGGGTGACTCCGGCGGCCCGCTGCTCGACAGCGCGCATCGCGTCGTCGGGATGGACAGCGCCGCGTCGGCGAGCTTCTCGTTCCGGGGATCGAGCGACGCGTACGCGATCCCGATCAATCGCGCGGTCTCCATCGCGAAGCAGATCGTGGCGGGACACGGTTCGACGCAGGTGCACGTCGGGAGCACGGCGTTCCTCGGCGTGCAGGTCGACCCGGCGGGCGCGTCCGGCACCGGTGGCGTCCTCATCGGAAGCGTCATCCCGAGCGGGCCCGTCGCGCAGGCCGGCATCGTCGCCGGTGACGTGCTCACGGCCCTGAACGGGAAGGCGATCGCGTCTCCGACGAAGCTCGTGTCGGCGCTGCTCGTGCACCATCCCGGGGACAACGTCTCGCTCACCTGGAGCGACGCGTCCGGCCAGACGCGCACGGCCACGATCACGCTCGCGAGCGGCCCGCCGCAGTAGGAGAAAAGGGGCCGAGGCAGGCAAAGGCTGCGGCTCCCCTGCCACGTCCTCGACCCCGCGGCTGACACTACCGGGCTTTACGTTTTGTCGCGCATCTCGTCGATCGCCGAGCGCGCCTGCTCGTGCACATCACGACGACGTGCATCCGGACCTTGCGGTTCCGGCTCTTCCGCCTTCGCCTGCGCAAGCCGCGCGCGCAGTTCCTCTGCGGGATCGGCCTCTGCAGCAATCGGCTCGGGCTCGGCCGTCCGCCGCGTCGCCGCCTTGTACGCAGCCAGGCCGCCCGCCGCGCCCGCAATCCACGTGAGCAACCGTCGCACGTGCGCGATGCTACAGTGGGCGCCGCTTCCTGCTCCGTCAGCGTGCTGTTCAGTCCCGAGCGGCACAGGCAGTCGGAGCCGACTAAGACCGTGGGAAGGAGACGATCGGGACCGTGACGACGTATGAAATTTTGCTGCTGCTCGACCCCGAGCAGGCCGAGGCCCATCAGGAGGAGCTGGTCACGCGTGTTCGCGCCCTCGTCGAGGGTGGCGGCGGCACGTGGCGCAGCCATGACGCCTGGGGCAGGCGCCGTCTCGCCTACGAGATCGGCAAGAAGAGCGAAGGCGTGTACCACCTCGTCGTGTTCGAGAGCAGCGCGGAGACGCTCGACGAGATCGTCCGCGTGTTGAAGATCGACGACGTCGTGCTTCGGCACCTGGCGACGCGCCACATCGAAGGCTCGCGCACGAGCGCGCCGCGCGAGGAGCCCGTCCCGGCGGCGGCCGCCGCTGCCGTCCCCAGCGCCGACTACGCTGAGACGAACGTACGTTCGGACGAGGAGGTCTAGGAGCATGGCGAACATCAACCGGGTCGTTCTCGTGGGCAATCTGACGAAGGACCCCGAGCTCCGGCACACCCCCAGCGGAACCGCCGTCTGCCAGCTGCGCATCGCCGTCAACAGCCGGCGGCGCGACGAGTCGGGCCAGTGGGTGGACAAGCCCAACTACTTCGACGTATCCATCTTCGGCAACCAGGCCGAGTCGAGCGCCCAGTACCTGAGCAAGGGCCGCCCGGTCGGCATCGACGGCCGCCTCGACTGGCGCGAGTGGGATGCGCAGGACGGATCGAAGCGCCAGGCCGTGCAGATCATCGCCGAGAGCGTCCAGTTCCTCGGCAGTCGCGGGGACGCGCCCGAAGGCGGCGGCGGCAACCAGTTCGTGCCCGCCGGCGCAGCGGCCGAGTCGGCCGACTTCCCTCAGACCGCCGACGACGACATCCCCTTCTAGGAGACAACGTGGCAAGAGAGAGAACGCAGCAGCAGCAAGGTCGCAAGCGCCCCGGCGGGCCGGCGACCGCGATCAAGCGCCGCAACTGTTACTTCTGCAAGGACAAGATCGCGGAGATCGACTACAAGAACGTCAACCAGCTCCGCCGGTACATCTCCGAGAAGGGCAAGATCCGCAGCCGGCGCATCACCGGCGCCTGCCGGCGGCATCAGGTCCAGGTCGCGCAGGCGGTGAAGCGGGCACGCGAGATGGCACTGCTGCCGTACGTCGCCGAAGGGCAGGACGACCGGGAGCGTGGCGGCGGTCGCCGCGATCGCGGCGATCGGGACAGGGATCGCTGATGGACGTCATCCTTCTCGAGGACGTCGACAAGATCGGGCTGCGCGGGGACGTCGTCTCCGTCGCGCGCGGCTACGCGCGCAACTTCCTGCTCCCGCGCCGGCTCGCCGAGGTGGCGAGCGATGCTCGCGTCGCCGAGCTGCGCAAGCGCGACGCACAGCGCGCGCGTCACGAGGCGTCGAACGCCGAACAGGCGGAGTCGATCGCGAAGACGCTGCGCGAAACGGTGCTCCGCTTCGAGGTGAAGGCCGGCCCGACGGGCGCGCTCTTCGGCTCGGTCACGCCGACGAACATCGCCGACGAGATCTGGCGCACGCGCAAGATCCGCGTCGACCGGCGCAAGATCGACCTGGACAACATCAAGCGCATCGGCCGCTACGACGTGCCGATCGACGTCTTCCAGGACGTCCGCGTCGAGCTGAAGACCCTCGTCGTCCCCGAGGGCGGCGAGCTTCCCTCCGACGAGGAGCTCGAGGCGATGGCCGCTGCGGAGCTCGCCGAGCAGCAGGCCGCCGCGCCGCCCGAGTCCGGGCCCGCAGAGGAATACGAGGTCGAGACGGAGGAGATCGAACCGACGTCCGAGGACGTCGCGGTCGAGTCCGAATCGGACGACTTCGACACCGACGTCGAAGCCGCCGCTAGCAACGACGAGCTTTAAGCTCGTCGAACGTCCACAGGCTCTCCCGAGCCGTGTGGATAGGCGAGGAAGTTCCCGCACCCTGCGGGGAATCCATCCACAGCCGCACCGTCCGACGCTGGTGCGAGGATGATCGATTCCCCTGCAAATGGCGCGAAAAGACATGTTCACAAGAGACTCATCACCACCTGGCGACAGGTCCCTAACCGTGCTGGAATCAGGATGCATGGCCCAGCTGGCTCCAGTCGCCTCGGCGGCTCCCGTTCCCCCGCAAAACCTCGAGGCCGAAGAGTCGGTCCTCGGGGCGATGATGATCTCCCCGGGGGCGATCGGGGCCGTGAGCGAGATCGTCGACGCGAGCGACTTCTACCGGGAGTCACACGCGAAGATCTATCGCTCCGCCCTCGCGCTGTATGCGAAGGGCGAGCCGGTCGACGCGATCACGCTCACGGACGAGCTCGAGGAGCGCGGCGAGCTCGACGCCGTCGGCGGGCGCGTCCGCCTGCACGAGCTCGCGGCGCTCGTCCCCGCAACGGCGAACGCAGCGCACTACGCGCGCATCGTCCACGAGACGGCGACGCTGCGCGGGCTCATCCGCGCCGGCGGCGAGATCGCGCGCCTCGGCTGGGAGCGTCCCGGCGAGACCGGCGACCTCGTCGACCAGGCCGAGCAGATCCTGTACGACCTTTCGCAGCAGCGCGTCACCGGTGAATGGTCCGAGATCGAGTCGCTGCTCAAGGAGAGCTTCGAGCGCATCACGACCCTGTACGAGTCGGGCGTCGACCTCACCGGCACGCCGTCCGGCTTTCGCGACCTCGACCGGCTCACGTCCGGCTTCCAGCCCGGCAACCTCATCATCGTCGCGGCGCGGCCGTCGATGGGGAAGTCGGCGCTCGCGCTCTGCATCGCCGCGAACATGGGCGTGCGGCACAACGTGCCCGTCGGCCTCTTCACGCTCGAGATGTCGAAGTCGGAGGTGACGCAGCGCCTCATGTGCAGCGAGGCGAAGGTCGAGTCGCAGCGCCTGCGCAACGGCAAGCTCCAGCAGGACGACTGGCCGCGGCTCACCGCTGCGTGCGACAAGCTCGCGAAGGCGCCGATCTACGTCGACGACACCGGCCTCCTGAACATGATGGAAGTGCGGTCGAAGGCGCGGCGCTTGAAAGCGCGGCACCCGAACCTCGGCCTCATCATCGTCGACTACCTCCAGCTGCTCACGCCGTCGCACCGGCGCGACAGCGACGGTCGCGTGCAGGAGGTCTCCGAGATGTCGCGAAGCCTGAAGATCTTGGCGCGCGATCTCGACGTCCCGATCCTTGCCCTCTCGCAGCTGTCCCGCGCGGTCGAGCAGCGCACCGACAAGCGGCCGATCCTCTCCGACCTGCGCGAGAGCGGCTCGATCGAGCAGGACGCCGACCTCGTCGCCTTCGTCTATCGCGACGAGTACTACAACGAGGACTCCGACCAGCAGGGCCTGGCCGAGGTGATCCTCGCCAAGCACCGCAACGGGCCGACCGATGCGATCAAGCTCTCGTTCCTCAAGCGGTACGCGAAGTTCTCGGACCTCGCCGCAGCATGAACGAGCCCTCGCAGGTGCTGACGATCTCGCGCGCTGCGACCGCCTTCACCGCCGTCTGCGAGGTCTGCCTCGGGATCGACACCGCCGTCGGCCTTTCCGCCTCGACCTTCGCCGGGCGCCTCGAGCTCGACCTCGACGAAGCCGTCTTCCTCTGTCGCCGGGGACACCCGGTGAGCATCGTCCGGGCCGATCCGCCGGCCGCGGCCGAGACCGCTGCCGCTTAGGCGTCCGCTTGCGATGCCGACCATAAGAGGAGGCGCCGATTCATTCGGCGCCTC
>DASYFU010000208.1:0-1563 GCA_036498225.1 Gaiellaceae bacterium
CGCCGAGGGCTCGTAGACGCTCGGCTTCGAGATCGCGGAACAGCTCGGCTGGGAGCTTCCCGACGCGGTCGTCGCCCCGGTTGCGTCGGGCGCGATGTTCTCGTAGGTGCATCAGGGCTTCGGCGAGCTGCTCGAGCTCGGTCTCGTCGAGGGAACGACGCCCCGTCTCATCGGCGGGCAAGCCGAAGGCTGTTCGCCGGTCGCGACCGCGTTCGCCAACGGCGAAAAGGTGAAGCCGATCCGACCGAACACGATCGCGCGCTCGCTGGCGATCGGCAGTCCTGCCGACGGCGAGCTCGCCGTCGCCACGGCGCGCGCCTCTGGCGGCTCGGTTCACGCCGTCGCCGAGGACGAGATTGCCGACAACATCTCATTGCTGGCAGAGACGACAGGCGTGTTCGGCGAGACGGCGCCTGCGGTCACGCTCGGGGCATTGCGCGAAGCCGTGCGCCGCGGCGAGGTCGGCGAGAACGATCGCGTCGTCCTGGTCGTCACGGGTGACGGACTGAAGACGCCAGGCCTCGTAGCCCACAAGCTCGAGCCGACGTTCGTCGAGCCGGACGCCGATCTGATCCTGGAGACACTCGGTGTCTCTGTCTAAGCAGCATCGAACAGGAGGTATGCCATGAGAACCGGTCCGCGGACCGGGTTCCGCTGGACGCACGAGACGATCGTGTACGCGATCACGCTCTGGTACCGCAAGCACAGTCGGACTCCGTTGACAAGCGAGTGGGACCAGGCCGGCGAGAACCATCCATCGAGACAGACCGTCGCTCGCGTCTTCGGGAGCTGGAACGCTGCGATGCTGGCGGCGGGCTTCACCCCACGCCCGCGCGGTCGGCAGCCGCGTTCACTCGTGGAGGGGGCGCTTGCCGACGGCTAGTAGAGAGGTGGTCGTCCTCTTGCCGGGCGACGGCATCGGACCGGAGGTAGCCGAGCAGGCGAGGCTCACTCTCGAGTTGCTCGTGCCCGAGGTCGAGATCGAGGAGCGCCTGATCGGCGGCGCCGCGATTCGCGCGACGGGAAAGCCTCTGCCCGACGAGACGCTCGACGCGTGCCGCGCCGCGACAGCGGTGCTGAAGAGCCCCGTCGGAGATCCGGAGTTCGACGCGGCCGACGTCCGTCCTGAGCAGGGAATGCTCGCTTTGCGCGCGGCGCTCGATGCGTACGCGAATCTGCGGCCGGCAGTCCTCGGCGACATCGACATCATGATGGTGCGTGAGCTCGTCGGCGGGCTGTACTTCGGCGCCAACGGCGTGCGTGAGGATGGGACGGTCTTCGACACGTGTGAGTATCACCCCCGGCAAGTTGAGCGCATTGCGAGGCGCGCATTCCGCCTTGCGCAGTCGCGCGACAAGCGCCTGACGTCGGTCGACAAGGCGAACGTGCTCGAAACCTCGCGCATGTGGCGGCGCGTCGTCGACGAGCTGGCGCCCGAGTATTCCGACGTGAAGGTCGAGCACATGCTCGTCGACAACGCCGCGATGAAGCTCGCGACGGCTCCCGAGCAGTTCGACGTGCTCGTGACGGAGAACATGTTCGGCGACATCCTCTCCGACCTCG
>DASYFU010000209.1:0-2149 GCA_036498225.1 Gaiellaceae bacterium
GGTCGCGGCGGTCGCGGCCGGCGAGGTGACCGTCGCCTCGCGCGACGTCGAGCTCGCAGGCGTCTCCATTCGCAAGGGCGAGTGGCTCGGGCTCGTCGACGGCACGCCCGTCGCGGGCGGCACCGACTTCGATGACGTGGCCGCAGCAGTCGCGGACCGTCTGCTCGGGGAGAAGCGCGACCTGCTCACGCTGCTCGCCGGCCGGGACGCGCCGCCGCTCGACGAGCTCGTCGAGCGCATCGTGGCGGAGCATGCTGACCTGGACGTCGACGTCCAGGACGGCGGCCAGCCGCACTACCCGCTGCTTCTCTCCGCCGAGTAATCTCAAGCTCAGTGGTGCGGCCAGTGCGGATCCTTCTCGTGGAGGACAATGCCGTCTTCCGCGAGGCCCTCGAGCTGCTGTTCTCGCTGCGCGACGACATCGACGTCGTTGCGTCGGTGGGCGACGGCACCGCTGCCGTTCCCGCCTGCCTCGAGTACCAGCCCGACGTCGTGCTGATGGACTATCGGCTTCCCGGCCTGGACGGCGTGCAGGCGACGCGTGCGGTGCGCGCCGCGTGCCCGAATGCCGCGGTCGTCTGCCTCACCGCGTCCGCCGGCGGGCGCGAGATCGAGGCGCTGCAGGAAGCGGGCGCGATCGCGTGCCTGCGCAAGGACCAGGAGCTGGAAGAGATCGTCGACGCGATCAAGCGCGCCGCCGAGAGCCGCGCGTGCACCTGAACGCGGCGAACACCGCGATCGTCCTCGACTCGACCGCGGACTTCCCCGATGCGGCGCAACGGTTCCCCAACTGGCGCGTCGTGCCTCTGTACGTCAACTTCGGTACGGAGAGCTACCGCGACGGCGTCGACCTGAGCGCGGCCGAGTTCTACGCGCGGCTGCCCGCCGCCGCCACGTTGCCGACGACGTCGCAGCCGACGCCCGCCGACTTCAAGGCGGTGTACGACGAGCTCGACGGATACGAACGCATTCTTTCGATCCACATCGCGTCGACGCTGTCGGGAACGATCCAGAGCGCCGGGCTAGCCGCGGACGACCGTGTGCGCACGATCGACTCGGAGACCGCGTCGGCGGCGATCACGATGCTCGCGCTCGCGATCCAGCGGCGCCTCGAGCGCGGGACGACCGACGAGGAGGTCGACGCACTCGTCGAGCGGTACACGCGCGAACACGGGCTCTTGTTCACCGTCGACACGCTCGAGTTCCTCGCGCGCGGCGGCCGCATCGGCCGCGCGAAGGCGTTCGCGGGCGAGCTGCTCAACGTGAAGCCGATCCTCTCCATCCGCGACGGCGAAGTCATCCCGGTTAAGCGCGTCCGCGGCAACACGAAGGCGTTACGGGAGTTCGTCGACGCGGTGCAGACGCAGACGGTGGACGCGCCGGGCCTGCGCTTCGGCACCGCTCACGCCGACGCGCCGGAGCGCGCAGCCGAGCTCGCGAAGATGGTGCGCGACCTGCGCCCGCAGGCGACGATCGAGATCGAGACCGAGCTCGGCGCGGTGATCGGCGCGCACTCCGGTCCGGGGACAGTCGGACTCTTCTGGTTCATGGACGAGGCCTGAAGCGCCCGAGCCTCACGAACATTGCGGGCCGTTGCGAACGCGGCGCGTTCGCGACGGCCGGAGGAAGCCTGCGGTCATGCCGAAGGCACGACCGCAGGCGCGGAACGAAACAGTCGCTCACACGCATAAGCGAAGCGGAACCTTCATCGCCTGAAAATGCGCAGCACTTTCAGGCGGACGTCGTCCGTCCGGTCCGTCATCTAGCGTCCCTTTCGCTCTGGCGCCGAGCACGTTGACCGAGAGCCGTCGACAGACGGCGTTTGCAGGCCTGGACCGACCGCAGGCCTGGCCGGCGACGCGCGGGCGACCGCGGCCCGAGCGGCTCGGCTTAGCGCTCGACACGCTCGACGGCGTCGGCGTGACGTTGAAGCGGCGCCTCGCCAAGCTCGGCCTCGAGACGATCGGAGACCTGCTCGAGCATGCTCCGCGCCGGTACGAGTCGGCCGCGGAGGAGGTCTCGATCGCGGCGCTGCACGGCGACGAGGAAGTCGTGATCGTCGGCGAGGTGCTGAACGTCGCGAAGCGGCCGATGCGTGGACGGCGGACGCTCGTCACCGCGCGCATCACCGACGGCACCGCGACGGTCG
>DASYFU010000210.1:0-6619 GCA_036498225.1 Gaiellaceae bacterium
GAGCGGCTGGAGTCGGAGAGCGTATACATATTCCGCGAGGTGGTCGCGGAATGCGAGCGGCCGGTGCTGCTCTATTCGGTCGGCAAGGACAGCTCGGTGATGCTGCACCTCGCGCGCAAGGCGTTCCATCCCGCGCCGCCGCCGTTCCCGTTCCTGCACGTCGACACGACGTGGAAGTTCCAGGACATGTACCGCTTCCGCGAGCGCATGGTCGCCGAGCACGGCTTCGACCTGCGCGTGCACGTGAACGAGGACGGCCTCGCGCGCGGCATCAACCCGTTCGACAGCGGGTCGGTCGTCCACACCGACGTGATGAAGACCGAAGGGCTGAAGCAGGCGCTGGACAAGTACGGCTTCGACGCCGCGTTCGGCGGCGCGCGCCGCGACGAGGAGCGCTCGCGCGCGAAGGAGCGCATCTTCTCGTTCCGATCTGCGCAGCATCGGTGGGACCCAAAGAACCAGCGGCCCGAGCTGTGGCGCCTCTACAACGCACGCCACCGCCGCGGCGAGTCGATGCGCGTCTTCCCGCTGTCCAACTGGACAGAGCTGGACGTGTGGCTCTACATCTATCTGGAGAGCATTCCGATCGTGCCGCTGTACTTCGCGGCCGAGCGGCCGGTCGTCGTGCGGGACGGGACGATGATCATGGTCGACGACGAGCGCATGCCCCTCGAGCCCGGCGAGGAGCCGGAGCTGAAGCGCGTGCGCTTCCGGACGCTCGGCTGCTACCCGCTCACCGGCGCGATCGAGAGCACCGCCGCGACGCTGCCGGAGATCATCCAGGAGATGCTGCTCGCGCGGACGTCCGAGCGGCAGGGCCGCGTCATCGACCACGACGCGGCCGCGTCGATGGAGAAGAAGAAGGTCGAGGGCTACTTCTAGTGGCGATCGACCTCGTCAGCGAGGACATCCTCGCCTACCTCGACGCGCACGAGCACAAGAGCCTCCTGCGATTCATCACGTGCGGCAGCGTCGACGACGGCAAGAGCACGCTCATCGGCCGGCTGCTGTGGGAGTCGCAGCTCCTGTTCGAGGACCAGCTCGCCGCGCTCGAGGTCGACTCGCGCCGTGTCGGCACGCAGGGTGACGACCTCGACTTCGCGCTCCTGCTCGACGGCCTCGCCGCCGAGCGCGAGCAGGGCATCACGATCGATGTCGCCTACCGGTTCTTCTCGACCGAGAAGCGCAAGTTCATCGTCGCCGACACCCCCGGCCACGAGCAGTACACACGCAACATGGTCACGGGCGCGTCCACTGCCGACTGTGCGGTCATCCTCGTCGACGCGCGCAAGGGCGTGCTCACGCAGACGCGCAGGCACAGCTATCTCGTCTCGCTCATCGGCATCCGCCACGTCGCCGTCGCCGTGAACAAGATGGATCTCGTCGACTTCTCCGAGGAGCGCTTCCAGGAGATCGAGCGCCAATATCGGGAGTTCGGCGCGCAGCTCGGGCTCGAGGAGATCACGCTCATCCCCATGTCAGCGTTGCGCGGGGACAACGTCGTCGCCGCGTCGGACGCGATGCCCTGGTACGGCGGACCGACGCTCATGCAGTACCTGGAGGCGGTCGAGGTCGACCAGGAGCGCATGCAGGACGCGCCCTTCCGGATGCCGGTGCAGTGGGTGAACCGGCCGAGCTCCGACTTCCGCGGCTTCACGGGGACGATCGCCGGCGGCTCGGTCGCGCCCGGCGACCGCGTCGTCGTGCTCCCGCGCGGCCAGGAGACGACGGTCGCGCGCGTCGTCACCTTCGACGGCGATCTCGAGCGCGGGGTCGCGGGCCAGGCCGTCACGCTCACGCTCGAGGACGAGATCGACGTCAGCCGGGGCGACGTCATCGCGCCCGCGGACGAGCCGGAGCAGGTCGGCGACCAGTTCGAGGCGACCGTCGTGTGGATGGCCGACGAGCCGCTCCTGCGCGGCCGCACCTATCTCATGCGCGTCGGGTCGAAGACGGTCGCGGCCACTGTCGCGCCGATCAAGTACAAGCTCGACGTCGACACGCTCGACCGCATCGCGGCGAACCAGCTCGAGCTGAACGCGATCGGCGTCGTCAACGTCGAGCTGAGCGAGCCGATCGCCTTCGATCCGTACGTGGAGAACCGCGACACGGGCGGCTTCATCCTCATCGACCGCATCACGAACCACACGGTCGGCGCCGGCCTGCTGCAGTTCGCGCTGCGCCGCTCGCACAATGTCCCGTGGCAGGCGTCGGAGGTGGATCGCACTGCGCGCGCCGCGGCGAAGGGGCAGGAGCCGTTCGTCGTGTGGCTCACCGGCCTCCCCGGCGCGGGCAAGTCGTCGATCGCGAACGCCGTCGAGCGTCGGCTGCACGCGCTCGGGCGGCACGCCTTCATGCTCGACGGCGACAACCTCCGCCACGGCCTGTCGAAGGATCTCGGCTTCAGCGACGCGGATCGTGCGGAGAACAACCGGCGCGCGGCCGAGGTGGCGAAGCTCATGACCGACGCGGGCCTCATAGTGATCGCAGCGTTCGTGTCGCCGTTCAGCGTGGACCGCGCGACGACGCGCGCCCGCTTCGGCGAGGCCGAGTTCGTCGAGGTGTTCGTCGACGTCCCGCTCGAGCTCGCGGCCGAGCGCGACACGAAGGGACTGTACGCGAAGGCGCGCGAGGGCGGCCTCCGCAACCTGACGGGCGCCGGCGGGACGTATGAGCCGCCCGAGAGCCCCGAGGTCCATCTGGACATGGCCTCGCTCGGCATCGAGGAGGCGGCCGACCGCATCGTCGCGGTGCTCGAAGAGCGCGGGCTGCTGTGACCTGGCAGTTCATCGTCGCCGGGGTCGCGGTCGGGGTGCTCGTCGGCATGACGGGGATGGGCGCGGGCTCGCTCATGACGCCGATCCTCGTCTTCGTCTTCGGCTTCAACCCGGCGACCGCGATCGGGACGGACATCCTGCACGGCGCGATCTTCAAGTCGGTCGGCGGGCTGCGGCACCACCGCCTCGGAACGACGTCCGCGAAGCTCTCCGGCTGGATGTTCGTCGGCAGCGCGCCCGCGTCGCTCCTCGGCGTCGCGACGTCGAGCTGGCTGAAGCGCCACTACGGGAGCGGCGTCCAATCGACAGAGGGATACGTGCTCGGCGCCGCGCTGCTCCTCGGCGGGCTCGGCATGCTGCTCAAGAGCGTCATGCGCGCGCGCGACGTCGGCGACGCCGTCTTCGTCCTGCGGCGGCGCGACAAGATCGCCGCGGTGCTCATCGGCCTCGTCGGCGGCTACATCGTCGGCCTCACGTCCGTCGGAAGCGGCGTCTTCTTCGGACTGACGATGCTCATCGTCTTCCCGCTGCGCGCGCACAAGGTCGTCGGCACCGACATCCTCCACGCCGCCGGGCTGCTCTGGGTGGCCGGCATCGGCCACTTCATCGCCGGCAACGTCGACATGCACGCCGTCGCGTGGCTCCTCATCGGCTCGATCCCCGGCGTGCTCGTCGGGAGCCAGTACATGGTCCGCGTCGCCGACCGGATGCTCCGGATCATGCTCTCGGTCGTGCTCTTCGCCTCGGGCATGAAGCTCGTCGACCCGAACGGGAACAGCTGGATCGCCGCCTCGGCGGGCTATCTCGTCGCCACGATCGTGATCGTCCTCGCCGTCCGCATGCGCGATGGCGCGCGGCTGGCGGCTGCCGCACCTTTAGACTGACCCCACTTTGCAGCGGATTCTCTCGACGGCCGTCATCGTCGGCCTGCTCGCGGCGACCGCCGCCGCCTTTGCGATCACCGAACGGTTGAAGCTCACGAAGAGCCCGATCATCGGGATGAAGGTCGTTCGCGAGTACGTCTCGCCGACCGCGCACACGACGGCTGCCTTTGCGATTCGCTTCCGGCGCCTCGACCGGGTGACCGTGACGGTCCAGGACTCGCACGGCAACGAGGTGGACACGCTGGCGTACCGCGTCCTCGCTCCGCGCGGACGGCGCACCTTCGTTTGGAACGGCCGCACCGACGCGGGCTCGCTCGCACAGGACGGGACGTACCGGATGGAAGTGCACTTCGCGAACCAGCGCCGCACGATCCTGATCCCGAATTCGATCCTGCTCGAGACGAAGCCGCCCGCGGTGCTCGACGCGGGCGCCGTGCGGCCCGTCTTCTCGCCCGACGGCGACCACCAGTCCGACACCGTGACGATCCACTACAAGCTGAGCGAGGGCGCACGAGTGGCCGTGCTGGTCCGCGGCCAGCGGGTCATCCTCAGCCGGTCGCACAAGCCGAAGAACAAGGTCACGTGGAACGGCACCGTGCACGGCACCCTGCTCCCGCCGGGCGCATACGTCCTGACCGTGAGCGCGGTCGACCTCGCCGGCAACAAGGCGACGACGGTGAAGCACGTCACCGTGACGATCCGGTACATCGCGCTGCAGGAGAAGCGCGTCGTGGCCCGCGCGGGCGGAGCGCTGAAGATCGGCGTCTCGACGGACGCGAAGCGCTACCGGTGGACGCTCGGCGCGCGCTCCGGGGTGGCGTCCGGCAACGTGCTGAAGCTGCGTGCGCCCGCCGCAGCCGGCAGGTACCGGCTGACGGTGAGCGAGCGCGGGCACGATGCCGTGGCAACGGTGGTCGTCCGGTGATCGGCCTCGCGCGCCTCGCCGGCCCGGTGGCATGTCTCGGCCTGACGCTGCTGCTGCTCGCGCGGACGCGGCGCGACCGGCTCGCCGGCCTCGGCTTCGCGGCGCTCGGCGCATGCATGCTCGCCGCGTCGTTTGCGCCACACGACTACACGGAGGCGGTGGGCGGGACATTCGCCGCGCTCGCGATCGCCGCGCTCCTCGCGGCGGCGTTCCAGCGCGAGCCGTGGCTGCTCCCGCTGCTCGCGCTCGCGTGCATCCCGATCCGCATCGGCTGGCTCCATCACCAGCTGCTCGTCCCGCTGTACGTCGTCGTGCTCGCCGCCGCGATGCAGCTCGCCTGGCAGATCGCGCACGGCGACGTGCGCGCCCGAGAGCTGCGGGCGATCACATGGCCGCTCGCGCTCTACCTCGCATGGGTCGGGCTCTCGCTCGGCTGGACGCAGGACACGCACGCGGGCGCGACCGAGGTGCTCGCCTTCTACGTCCCGTTCACGATCCTCGCGCTCGCGGTCGCCCGGTTGCCGTGGAAGCGGGTCGGCCTGTGGGCGCTGTACGCGGAGCTGACGATCATGGCCGTCGTCTTCTCCGTCGTCGGCTTCTACCAGTACGAGACGCGCAACGTCTTCGAGAACCCGAAGGTCATCTACTCGAACGCGTACGCGGCGTTCTTCCGCGTCAATTCGGTGTTCTGGGACCCGTCCGTGTACGGGCGGTTCCTCGTCGTGGCGATGATCCAGAGCATCGTCTTCATCGTCCGCGGGCGGTACAAGCGCGTGGCATGGATCGCAGTGGCCGCGCTGCTCGTCACGTGGTTCGGCCTTCTCATCTCCTTCTCGCAGTCGAGCTTCGCCGCCCTCCTCGTCGTCGTGATCTGCATCGCGTTCGTCGCATGGCGCTGGCGGGCGCTTGTTGCCGTCGGCCTCGCGGTCGTCGTGCTCGGCGGGCTCGCGGTCGCGCAACCGACCGTGCGGCGCTCGCTCCAGCACCACACGTCGAGCGGCCTGAACAGCGCGTCGAGCGGCCGGTACAGCCTCGTCGCCAACGGCATCCGCATCGCCGTGGCGCACCCGGTTCGCGGTGTCGGCGTCGGCGGCTTCCAGCACGCGTACGCTAGGCGCGTGCAGCGGCTCCATGGAAAGAAGAACCTGAAGACGGCGGCGTCGCACGACACGCCGGTGACGGTGGCGGCGGAGACCGGGCTCGTCGGCTTCGCGCTCTTCGTGTGGCTGCTCGTCGCGTGCGGCTCCGACGTGATGCGCACGCGCAGGCTCGTCCCGCTCGCCGCCGGGCTCTCGGTCGCGGCCATCCTCGTGCACTCGCTCTTCTACAGCGACTTCTTCGAGGATCCGACCACGTGGCTGTTGCTCGGGCTGGTCGCGTTCGGACTGCCGCCGGCCGAGCCGCGCGCCTCGGCCGAGGAGCCGCCGGTCGAAAGGCGAGAGGCGGTGGCGGTGTGATCGAACACTGGAAACGCGCGCTCGTGCTCGCGCCGCACACCGACGACGGCGAGTTCGGCTGCGGCGGCACGATGGCGCGCCTCGTCGACGCCGGCTGCGACATTCGCTATGTCGCGTTCTCGATCGCGACGCGCTCGCTGCCGGAAGGCTTCCCGCCGGACACGCTCGCTCGTGAGGTGCGCGAGGCGACGACCGAGCTCGGGATCCCCGAAGACCGCCTGACCGTGCACGACTTCGACGTGCGCACCTTTCCCGACCGGCGGCAGGAGATCCTCGAGCTGCTGATCGAGCTCTGGAACGAGTGGCAGCCCGACGTCGTCTTCCAGCCGTCGCTGCACGACATCCACCAGGACCACCAGACGATCGCTGCCGAGGGCCTGCGCGCCTTCAAGCGGACGACGATCCTCGGCTACGAGATCCCCTGGAACAACTTCGACTTCAGCTATCAGGCGTACATCGCGCTCGAGCGCACGCACATCGAGCGCAAGGTGGCGGCGCTCGAGAGATACGCCTCCCAGCAGCACCGGCGCTACGCCGACTCCGACTACATCTGGAGCGTCGCGCGCACACACGGGA
>DASYFU010000211.1:0-3607 GCA_036498225.1 Gaiellaceae bacterium
CGCCGAGCTCTTCCTCGCCGCGCGCGGGACGCTGCAGGTCGCGGTCAACGCCGGCGCGCAGTCGACCGCCGAGACCGTCGCACTCGCAGCCCACGCCGCCGACGCCGGCGCGGACGCGGTTGCGGTGATTTCGCCGCCGTACTTCCCGCTCGACGACGAGAGCGTGCTTGCGCATCTCACCGCCGCAGCGAGCGCCTGTGCTCCGACGCCTTTCTACGTGTACGAGTTCGCGCGCGCGAGCGGATACGCCGTGTCGTCCGCCGTGCTCGCGCGCCTGCGCGAGCAGGCGCCGAACCTCGTCGGCATGAAGGTGTCCGACACGCCGTACGAGGCGTTCGAGCCGTATCTGCGGGAAGGGCTCGACGTCTTCGTCGGCCCGGAGGCGTTCATCGGCCGCGGGCTCGCGGGCGGCGCCGTCGGCGCTGTCTCCGCGCTCGCGAGCGCGTTCCCCGAGCACGTCGCGCGCGCCGTCCGCGAGCAGAGCGACGAGCTCGCGCCGCTCCGTGACGCCGTCGAGCGGTTCCCGCGGCACGCGGCGCTCAAGCTCGTCGTCGCGCGGCGCGGCGTCCCGATGCCTCCCGACGTGCGTGCACCGCTCCGGCGCTTGACCGCGGACGAGGAGCGCGCGCTATTCGACGCGCTCGAACCGTGGCTCGTGCACGAGTAGCGCCGCCAGGACGACGAGTGCGATGTCGCGGACGAGCACGACCGCGACGAGCGACGGTCGCATGTCGGTCGCGTACTGCCAGTAGCGGGCCGGAAACTCGACCTGCGTGAGGACGAGGGCGACGAAGAGCAGTACCTGCGCCGCGCGGTCGCGCACGAGCGGCACGAGCGGGATGAGCCAGACGAGGTACTGCGGCGAGAGCACCTTTCCGAACGCCATGAAGGCGACCACGGCGGCGGCCGCGTAGGCGACGAGCCGCTCCCGGGTCTGCTGCCCGCGCGCATAGAGCAGCCAGATCGCGACGAGAACGACGGCCTGCACGATGCTCGTGAGGACCTCGACTGCGCGGACGCCGCTGCCGCTCACGTTTTGCGACTTCGTCGTGAAGACGTGCAGCGCCGTCCCGAACACGAGATGCACGACGATGAGGAGGACGGCGCCGATGCTCTCGATCTGGAGCGGCCGGTCGAGCTGCACGGTGAAGCTGTGAGCGATCCCGGCCGGCGCGACCACGACGAAGGGAAGGAACACCGCGGCGCACGCGGCGACGACGATCAGCGCCCACGTGAGCGCGGCGCGCCGGCCGTGACGCCGCCAGATCCACGCGAGCCCGATCGGCGCGAGCACGACCGGGAAGAGCTTCGTCGCGATCGCCGCGGCGAGGACGACCGCGCTCGTCGTTCGCCGCTCCCACAACAACGCCGCGAGGGCGCCGACCGTCAGCGCCGCGACCCAGAGGTCGAACCGCGAGAGCATCAGGTTCCCGAGCAGCAGCGGCGACGCTCCCACGAGGAGCATCGACGTGACCGCGCGCAACGGTGGAGGCCGCAGCGCGGCGAGCGCGAGCGCCGCGAGGAGCGTCATCAGAACGCCTGCGCCGGCCATCCACTTCTCGAAGGAATGTCCGTAGTCGCCGAAGGAACCGCGTCTCGCTGTCAGCTCCGGCGCGAGCATCGGCAGCAGCGCGCCTGGCGGATACTCGACCGCGAAGTCGCGGTACGGAACCTGGCCGGAGACGATCGCGTCGCCGTACGTCTCGTAGCCGGGTGTGTCGACGATCTCGCCGGCCGAGCGGTACCAGAGCTGGTGGAGCAGCGTCCACGAGCCGAGGAACAGCGCCGCAGCGGCGATGGCAAGCGCCGCCCAGCGGCCCGTGCTCACTCGACGTCGAACTCTTCGAAGATGACGGCGTCCACGCCGAGCAACGCCGGGATCTCGCCGAGATCGGGCAACTCGTCGCCGAGCGCGAAGAGCCCGAAGCGCTCGCCGATGTCGTTCGAGATCCAGTGCGAGCCGTTCGGCAGCTCGGGCAGGTGCTCGCGCAGCTCGTCGAGCGTCGTTTTCGAGTCGGCCAGGTTCCAGATGACGACGCGCGCCACCATCTACATGCGGAAGACGCCGAACGTCGTCTCGGGGATCGGCGCGTTGAGCGCGGCCGTAAGCCCGAGCGCGAGCACGCGGCGCGTGTCGAATGGATCGATGATGCCGTCGTCCCACAGACGCGCCGTCGAGTAGTACGGGTTGCCTTCCTCCTCGTACTTCGCGCGAATCGCGTCCTCGTCGACGTCGCCGACCATGGAGAGCACGGTGGCCGCCTGCTCGCCGCCCATGACGGAGATGCGCGCGTTCGGCCACATCCACAGCTGCCGCGGCTCGTACGCGCGTCCGCACATCGCGTAGTTGCCGGCGCCGAACGAGCCCCCTGTGACGACGGTGAACTTCGGCACGCGCGCGTTCGCCACCGCCATGACGAGCTTCGCGCCGTCGCGCGCGATGCCGCCGGCCTCGTACTCCGCGCCGACCATGAAGCCGGTGATGTTCTGCAGGAACACGAGCGGGATGCGCCGCTTGCAACACAGCTCGATGAAGTGCGCGCCCTTCTGCGCCGACTCCGCGAAGAGCACGCCGTTGTTCGCGAGGATGCCGACGGGGATTCCCTCGACGTGCGCGAAGCCCGTGACGAGCGTCTCGCCGTACAGCTGCTTGAACTCCTGGAAGCGGGAGCCGTCGACGATGCGCGCAATCAGCTCGCGCGCGTCGGTCTGGTGGCGGAAGTCCTCGGGGATGAGCTCGTAGAGATCCGACGGGTCGACGGCGGGCGGCTCTGAAGGCCCGATCTCCCACGGTGGTGGGGGCGACGGGAGATTGAGGTTGGCGACGATGTCGCGGGCGATCGCGAGCGCGTGCTCGTCCGAGGTCGCGTAGTGGTCGGCGACGCCGGAGCGGCGCGTGTGCACGTCCGCGCCGCCGAGCTCCTCGGCGGTGACGTCCTGGCCTGTCGCAGCTTTCACGAGGGGCGGGCCGCCGATGAAGATCGTTCCGGTGCCGCGCACGATGATCGTCTCGTCGCTCATGGCCGGCACGTACGCGCCGCCTGCGGTGCACGAGCCCATCACCGACGCGATCTGCGGAATCCCGGCCGCAGACATCTGCGCCTGGTTGAAGAAGATGCGGCCGAAGTGGTCGCGGTCCGGAAACACCTCCGCCTGGAGCGGGAGGAATGCACCGCCGGAGTCGACGAGGTAGAGGCACGGCAGACGGTTCTGTGCGGCGACTTCCTGCGCGCGCAGGTGCTTCTTCACCGTGAGCGGGAAATATGAGCCGCCCTTCACCGTCGCGTCGTTCGCGACGATCACGCACTGCCGTCCCTCGACAACGCCGATGCCGGTGACGATGCCGGCGCTCGGCGCTGCGCCGTCGTAGAGATCCCACGCGGCGAGCGCGTTCAACTCGAGGAAGCTGCCGCCCGGGTCGACCAGCCGGTCGATCCGCTCGCGCGCCGTCAGCTTCCCGCGCGCGCGATGCCGCTCGACCGCCGCCTCGCCTCCGCCGCGGGCAACGAGCGTCGTTCGCTCGCGCAGCTCTGCGACGAGCGCCTCCATCTGCTCGGTGCGGCTCGTGACCGACATGCCGGGAGCCTAATCTCGGGGCATGATCCTC
>DASYFU010000212.1:0-11711 GCA_036498225.1 Gaiellaceae bacterium
GCCCAGCGGATCGCGTCGGAGACGTTCGACTTGCCGGAGCCGTTCGGCCCGACGATCACGCCGACGCCCGGCTCGAGGCGCACCTCGACCGGTTCGGGAAACGACTTGAAGCCGCGAATCTTGACGGCGCGCAGATGCACCGCAGAGGACCCTAACTGGGCGGTGGGACGACGCTACTGATCGGCGTTTTCCTCGGGCTCCCGGGCGAGCGGGGCGTCCTCGTCCCGCTCGAAGAGCTCGAAGATCCCCCGCGGCTCGTCCTTCTCGTCCTGTTCGTCGAGCCGGTCGTCCAGGCGCTTCTCGGAGTGCTTCTGGCGATGCACGCCATCAGGATGCCAGATGTTCGAGCGCTTCTTTGGCGGCCTCCTGCTCGGCCGCCTTCTTCGAGCGCCCCTGGCCGCGGCCGAGCTCCCTCCCGTCGACGACGGCGGCGGTGGTGAAGTGCCGCTCGTGCGGCGGCCCCGCCGCCTCGACGACGTCGTAGCTCACCTGCTTGCCGAGCCGGGCGAGCGCCTCCTGGAGCTCCGTCTTGTGGTCGACGTACGTCGTCAGCGCGTACTCGATCCGCTCCGAGAACGCGTCGATGATCGCCTCCTCGATCGCGGCGAATCCATGCTCGAGGAAGAGGGCGCCGAGCACGGCCTCCAGCAGCGCGGCGAGCACGTTGCGGTTCTTCGCGAGCCGGCCGGCGTCCTCACCCTCGCTGAACGCGGCGAGCCGCGACCCGAGGTCGAGCTCGTGCGCGACGACTGCACAGCTCGCCCGTGAGACGACGAACGAGCGCACCTTCGCGAGGCGCCCCTCGGAGAACTGCGGGTACCCCGAGTACAGCGCGTGCGCGACTGCGAGCTCGAGCACGCTGTCGCCGAGGAACTCCAGCCGTTCGTACGAATCGGTGCGATCCGCCGCCCACGACGAGTGGGTGAACGCCGTCGCCGCCGCCCCTGGCGGCAGCGCGTCGATCAGCTGGGTGAGCTGTCCGCCGCGCGTGCCGCTACTGGTGCGACGCGACGTAGTCGACGGCCTGCCCGACTGTCGTGATCTTCTGGGCGTCCTCGTCCGAGATCTTGATCCCGAACTGATCCTCGAGCTCCATGATCAGCTCGACGAGATCGAGCGAATCCGCGTCGAGGTCCTCCTGGAACGAGGCCTCTTCCGTGATGTCGGCCTCTTCGATTCCGAGCTGCTCGGTCAGGACTCCCTTGACCCGCTCGTAGACTTCCTCGCGCGACGCTGCCATGTCACCTCATTTGGTTTCCGGGGGCTGAAAGCGCGCCGATCATACAGCCTCCGCGGGCTGGTGCATGCGGGCTGCGAGCCTCCCGACGACGTCGTTGTCCACTCCACGGCCGGCAAGCCGGATGGCGTTCGCGATCGCCGTGTGCGACGAGTTCCCGTGCGCGATCACCGCGAGACCGCGGAGACCGAGGAGGTAGGCGCCGCCGTACGTGTCGGGATCGAGGCGCTTGCGCAGCCTTCTGGCAGCGGGACGGATGAGCAGGCCGCCGACGGTGCCACGCGAGTTGGCCGCGATCTCCTCGCGGAACGCGTCGAGGAGCGTGGTGATCGTGCCCTCCAGGAGCTTGAGCGTGACGTTGCCGGTGAAGCCGTCGGTGACGACGACGTCGGCAGCGCCGGCGAGGACGTCCCGCCCCTCGCAGTTGCCGCCGAAGTTGAGATCGCTCTCGGCGAGCA
The DNA here is from genome assembly GCA_036498225.1 of Gaiellaceae bacterium. Classification (GTDB taxonomy): domain Bacteria; phylum Actinomycetota; class Thermoleophilia; order Gaiellales; family Gaiellaceae; genus Palsa-739. The sequence goes on from DASYFU010000212.1 coordinate 1,696, forward strand.
GCGCATGCGCCTCGATCGTGAGCTGGTTGCCCTTCTCCGGCTCCTCGCCGATCGAGAGGAGCCGCACCTCCGGACGATCGATGCCGAGGATCTCCTCCGCGAAGACCGAGCCCATCGTCGCGAACTGGAGCAGGTGCTCGGGCCGTGCGTCCGCGTTCGCGCCGGCGTCGATGAGCACCGACGGGCCGTTGCGCGCAGGGATCGGAACGGCGATCGCCGGGCGCAGCACGCCGGGGACGCGGCGCAGCTCGAGCAGGCCCGCGGCGAGCATCGCGCCGGTGTTCCCGGCGGAGACGACGGCGTCCGCGTCGCCGTTCGCGACAGCGCGCACCGCGGAGACGAGCGAGCTGTCCGGTTTCGACCGCACCGCCTCGGCGGGCTTGTCGTCCATCTCGATGACGCCGTCCGTCTCGCGCAGCTCGAGCCCGCGCGTGTCGATGCCGGCGGAGCCGTACAGGATCGGGGTGAGCCGGTCACCGGTCGCCTCGAGGGCGCCTGCGACGACCTCCGCCGGGCCGCGGTCGCCTCCCATCGCGTCGACCGCTATGCGCGGCACAGGCTCTAAGGCGCGTCGATGCGGAGCGGCTCGACTTCGCGGCCCTTGTACGTCCCGCAGTTCGCGCAGGCGTGATGCGGCCGCTTCGGCTGTCCGCAGTTCGGGCAGACGTTCACCTTCGGCGCCTCGATCGCGTGCGTCGCGCGCCGCTTGTCGCGGCGCGAACTGGATTGTCGTCTCTTCGGGACGGCCATGAGCCGGCGCAGTATAGCGTTCGAGTCATGAACACCCGCTCACTGGGCCAGGGCCTCGAGGTATCCGCGATCGGCCTCGGATGCATGGGGATGTCCGCCTTCTACGGGAGCACCGACGAGCACGAGTCGATCGCCACGATCCATCGCGCCCTCGAGCTCGGGGTCACGTTCCTCGACACCGCCGAGATGTACGGCCGGGGCACGAACGAGGAGCTCGTCGGCCGCGCGATCAAGGGCAAGCGCGACGCATACGTCGTCGCGACGAAATTCGTCGGTGCGTTCAGCGACCGGCGACCCGACGGCCGGCCCGAGTACATCCGCACGGCGATCGAGGGCTCGCTGCAGCGCCTCGGCACCGACTACGTCGACCTCTACTACCAGCACCGGGTCGACCCGGAGACCCCGCTCGAGGAGCCGGTCGGCGCGATGGCGGAGCTCGTCGCCGCGGGCAAGGTACGCCACCTCGGCCTGTCCGAGGCGTCGGCGGAGACGATCCGGCGCGCGCACGTTGTGCATCCGATCGCCGCGCTCCAGTCGGAGTACTCGCTCTGGACGCGCGACATCGAGCCGGAGATCCTGCCGACGCTGCGCGAGCTCGGCATCGGGCTCGTCGCGTACAGCCCGCTCGGCCGCGGCTTCCTCGCCGGTCGCTTCACGGATCCGGACGAGCTTGACGAGGGCGACTTCCGGCGCAACAACCCGCGCTTCACCGGCGACAACCTTGAGCGCAATCGCGCGCTCGTCGAGCGCGTCCAGCGCATCGCGTCGGCGAAGGGCGTCACGCCTGCGCAGATCGCGCTCGCGTGGGTCCTCGCGCGCGGCGACGACATCGTGCCCATCCCCGGGACGAAGCGGCGCACGTACCTGGAGCAGAACGCCGAGTCGGCGGACATCGAGCTGACGCGCGAGGAGCTCGCGGAGCTCGACTCGATCGGCGAGGCGGCCGGCGACCGCTACGCCGACATGTCGGCCGTCAACCGCTAGAGGCGTTCGCGGAGCTCGTCGAGCGCGGCCCAGCGCGAGTCGCCGTGCTGCTCCTCGTGCGTGTGCGGCTCGACGTTCAGGTCCTTCCCGCATACCGGGCAGAGACCGGCGCAGTCGGGGTCGTGCAGGATCTTGTCCGGCAGCTCGAGGACGAGCGCGTCGTGCGCCCACGCGGAGAGCTCGAGGACGTCGTCGGCGACGTACGGCGAGCGCAGGTCGGGATCGTCGCCCGGCTTCACGGCCTGGTACTCGCTGGCGGCGATCCGGAGCTCGAGCGACGTGTCGGCGAGGCAGCGGAAGCAGGGGCCTTGGAGCCGCACGCGGAACGAGAGGTCGAAGACGGTGCCGGAGCTCGCCTTCGTCACGGTCAGGTCGGCAGGAACGAGCGCCGGCTCGGCCCGGTACTCCTGCCCGCCGAGCACGAGCGGCTCGATCTCCACCTCGACCCGGTCGCGGAACTGCTCGCCGCTGCACAGCCGGAGCTGGCGCAGGTTGAACGTGGTCACGCTCCTACCGTAGCGCCGAAAGCCGGGTACCTAGTACGCGCACGACGGTGTCACGGAACACTCACCGGCCACGCAGCGGAGCCACGGATCTCGTGACACAGACGTTTGGGTACCTAGTACCGGCCTCGGCTGGGTTGCGTGACACAGACGTGCAGGTACCTGGTACCGGTCTCAGGCGGCCGCGCGCTCGGGCGCGGGCGCCCGGCGCGGGAGCTGGACGACCTTCGCCGGCGCCGGGCGGCGCGCGACGAGGATGAGCGCGACCGACGCGAGCACGACGAGCCCGGCGACGAGCTCGCGCGCGCCGAGATGCTCGCCCACGAACGCCCAGCCGAGCAGCACCGCCACGGCAGGGTTCACGTACGCATACGTCGACAGAAGAGGCGTCGCCGCGTTCCTCAGCAGCCAGCCGTAGGCGGTGTACGCGAGGATCGAGCCGAAGCCGACGAGATAGGCGATCGAGCCCACCGACGTGAGCGAGAGCGCGCTCGCGTGCACGTGGCCGAGATCGCCCTTCGCCGCGGAGATCACGAAGAGGATGACGCTCGCGGTCAGCATCTGCATCGCGGACGAGAGCACGGACCCGCCCGGCAGCGGCGCAACGCGCGCGTAGGCGGAGCCGGCGGCCCACGCGAGTGCGCCACCCAGCAGGACGAGCGCCCACACCGGGTTGACGCCGCCCACGCCGCCGCCGGCGAGCAGACCGACGCCCGCGAGCCCGGCGAGGATGCCGACGGCGGCGAGCAGCGGAATGCGAATGCCGAAGAACGCGCGGTCGATGATCGCCATGAAGAGCGGGACGCTCGCGACGATGAGCGCCGCGACACCCGTCGGGATGTGCTTCTCCGAGAACGCGACCGCGCCCGTCTCGACGACGAGCAGGAGGGCGCCCACGATCGCGGCGGCGCGCCACTGGCGCAGGCCGGGCCGCTCGGCGGCGACTTCGCCGCGGCGCGATGCCCAGGCCCACAGGAGGACGCCGGCGATGAGGAACCGCACCGAGAGCATGAGCAGCGGCGGCATCGACCGCTCGGCGACGTCGATGCCGAGATACGTCGATCCCCAGACGAGGTAGACGACTGCAAGTGCCGCGGCGAGTCTCATGCATCCAGCGTGCCTACGCCGCTCTATTAGTACAAATCTAGATATAATTACTTAACATGAATAAACGTGATGGATTTCTCGGCCTCGAGCTGCGCCACCTGGCCGCGCTCGAAGCCGTCGGGAGGACGCACTCGTTCGGGAAGGCCGCGCGCGAGCTCGGCTACACCCAGTCGGCCGTCAGCCAGCAGATCGCGCACCTCGAGCGCGTCGTCGGCCAGCGCCTCGTCGAGCGTCCCGGTGGCCCTCGGCCGGTGTCGCTGACCGAGGCCGGCGCGCTCCTGCTCCGGCACGCGGACGCGATCGTCGCGCAGCTCGACGCGGCCCAGGCGGACATGGCCGCGCTGGCCGAAGGAGCGGCCGGCCCGCTGCATGTCGGCATCCTCCAGAGCGTCGGCGCGCGCATCCTCCCCGCGCTGCTCCGCCGCTTCCGCGAGGAGTGGCCGCGCGTCGACGTGCAGGTGCACGAGGAAGCGGACGTCGCCGACCTGCTCCGCCTCGTCGAGCGCGGCGAGCTCGACTTGACGTTCGCCGAGCTGCCGCTACCGGAGGGGCCGTTCGAATCGGAGGAAGTCCTCCGCGACCCCTACGTCCTCGTCGTCGCGGCGAAGTCCGAGCTCGCGGGTCGCGACGGCCCGCTGCCGCTCCGCACGCTCGAGGGCCTCCCGCTCATCGGCTGGCGCACGACCGGCGAGCCCGACCGGTTCCTCCGCGGCCACGTCTCCGACCTGAACGTCGTCTTCCGCACGGACGACAACGGCACGCTCATGTCGCTCGTCGCCGAGGGGATCGGCGGCGCGGTCGTCCCGCTCCTCGTCCTCAACCCGCGCAACCCCGCGCTCGTCGCCATCCCGCTCGGCGGCCGCCTGGCGCCGCGCGTGCTCGGGATCGTCTGGCATCGCGACCGCTACCGCTCGGCCGCGTCGCACGCGTTCGTCGAGCTCGCGCGCGAGCTCGGCGCTGAGTACATGGCGCGTCAGTAGCCGAGGTCGTCGGCTGAGCCGTCGGTCGGGCCGATGCCCGCGACGACGGTCTCCTGCGAGCGCTCGTGCAGCCGCTCGCGTCCGCGCTTCACCGCGGAGAGGAACTTGTCCAGGTTGACCTCGAGCGTCGACAGGATGCCGTCGGCCCAGTCCTCCATCTCGAGGCGCGTCTCTCTGGCCGCGCGCCGGGCCTCGTCGACGATGTCCTGCGCCTGGTGCTCGGCGATCTTGACGATCTCGGTCTGCGACGCCTCGCGGACTGCCTGCTCACGGGCCTCGGCGAGGAGCCGGTCGACCTCACGCTTGGCCTCGGCGAGCATCTCCTGGCGCTCCTTGACGATCCAGCGCGCCTGCTTGATCTCCTCCGGGATGGTCGCGCGCATCTGGTCGAGGATGTCGTAGATCTCCTCGCGGTCGATGCGGACCTGGTCGGTGAGGGGGACGGCCTTCGCGTTGTGCACGAGGTCGTCGAGCTTGTCGATAAGAACGAGGACGTCCATGGTTTCTAGTCTAGCCTCCGGTTGGTCAGTCCCCTGGATTCTCCGGCGTGCCCGGACGTCCTGCCGGGAACATCTCCTTGAACCGCCGGGCGACCGGCTCGGGCACGAGCTCCGAGACGTCGCCGCCGAACGCGGCGATCTCCTTCACCCCGCTGGACGAGACGAAGCTGACGCTCGGGCTCGCCATGACGTACATGGTCTCGACGTCGGGCGCGAGATGGCGGTTGAGCTGGTTCATCTGGAACTCCCACTCGAAGTCGGACATGACGCGCAGCCCCTTGACGATCGCCTTCGCCTCCCACTTGCGCGCGAAGTCGACGACGAGCTCGCGGAAGACGTCGATCTCGACGTTCGGCAGGTGCGCGAGCGCCGTGTTCAGGAACTCCACGCGCTCCTCGATCGTGAAGGTCGGATTCTTGTGGCGCGGATCGCCGACGACGCCAACGACGACACGGTCGAAGATGCCGGCGGCACGCGTGATCACGTCGATGTGGCCGTTCGTCACCGGGTCGTACGAGCCGGGGCAGATGGCGGTGATCATTTCCCGTACACCGTCACGCGCGCCTGTCCGTACTTCCGGCTCGTGCGCTCCTCCAGGGGAAGCCCGGGCTCGATGCGCGCGTCCGTCTCGACCACGAGCACGCCGTCGTCGGCGAGCACCGGAGGGAGATAGCGCGCGAGCTTGGGTTCGAGATCGGGATACATGTCGTACGGAGGGTCGACGAACACGAGATCGTACTTCGTCCTCTCCGTCGTGAGCACGCCCAGCGCATCGCGTTCGAGAACCGTGGCCTTCAGCCGCAGCTTGTCGAGGTTGCGCTCGATGGCGCGGACGGCGTCGCGATCGGCCTCGACGAAGACAGCGCGGGCCGCGCCCCGCGAGAGCGCCTCGAGTCCCATCGCGCCCGAGCCGGCGTACAGGTCGAGCACGCTCGCGCCGTCGATCGGGCCGAGGATGTTGAAGACGTTCTCCCGGACGCGGTCCGACGTCGGCCGCGTCGCGTCCCCGCGCGGGGCATTGATCGTATGGCCCTTGCGCGAGCCCGCGATGATCCGCACACGCGCAGCTTAGGGCTGAGCGAGGCAGGCGTCGTGCGATGACGGCGCGACGCGCACCGTCTCGGTGACGCGCCCGTTGGCGTCCACGACGCACAGCGTGCCCCGGTCGAGCGAGGGCGTCAGCACCCGACCGGCCGCGTATTGCACGTTGTACGAGCCGACCGGGACCCGCGTCGTCGACAGCAGGCGCGCCGTCGGCTCGTGGTAGACGCGGAGCGTCCCGGATCCGCCGCTCGTCACGTACGCGCGGTCGCCGAGGAACGTCACGTGCTGCGGCGCCTCGTCGGCCGCCAGAAGGTGCCCGTGCGCCGAGATCGTCTTCACCGCGCCGGAGGTGATCCAGGAGCGTCCGCTCGGCGCGAAGCCGACGTCGTGCGCGAGGAACGGCGGCTTGACGGTGCCGACGTGGCGCGGCCGTGCGGGATCGCGGACGTCCACGACGGCGATTGCGTTCGACGCCGTCCCGAGCGACACCCATAACGTGCGGCCGTCGCGCGCGAGCGACACGTGCCGCGGCCACTGCGACAGCTTCACGCGGCCGACGATCGCGCCGCGCAGCACGTCCACCGTGACGAGCTCCGTGTGGCCCGAGTCGCTGATGAACGCGTGACGGCCATCGGGCGCCGCGGCGGTGTAGCGCGGCTCGCCGAAGCCCTCGATCACGTGGCGCTCGAGCACCGTCACGCGGCCGGTGACCGTGTGCGCGACGACGGCGAGCCCGCCGACGCGCTCGATGCTGAACGGCGACGGCGCGGTCGCGATCCGACGATAGACATGACCGGTCGTCATCCCGACGAGCACGACCTGCGACTCCGTATCCGCGGTGACGTACGCGAGCGGCTCGTGCGCGAGCACGGAAGGCGCGAGCGCGACCGAGAGGAGGAAGTCGCGCCGGTTCACGACCTGTATACGGTTGGAGTCGTGGCAGCGGTCCCTCTCCGGAAGAACCGCGACTTCGTGCTGCTGCAAGCCGGGCAGCTGCTGTCGAACGTCGGGACGCAGGTGACGCAGATCGCGTACCCGCTGCTCGTGCTCGCGATCACGCACTCGCCGGCGAAGGCGGGCATCGTCGCATTCGCACGCGCGCTTCCGCTCTGGCTGTTCTCGCTTCCCGCGGGGCTCGCAGCCGACCGGTTCAGCCGGAAGCGGGTGATGATCGTCTCCGACGTCGTCCGTACTGCGACCGTGACCGCGCTCGGCGTCGCCGTGCTCGTCCATCACGTCGCGTTCTGGGAGATCCCGATCGTCGCGTTCGTCGAGGGCGCCGGAGCGGCGCTCTTCGGCGGCGCGCAGATGGGAGCGATGCGCTCGGTCGTTCCGCGGGCGCAACTGCCGATGGCGACGAACGTCCTCACCGCTCGCATCGCGATCGTGCGGCTCGCGGGGCCGCCCCTCGGCGGCGTCCTCTTCGGCTTCGGGCGGGCGCTGCCGTTCCTCGCGGACGCCGGCTCCTACGCGGCGTCGACCGGGTCGCTTCTCGCGATGCGCACGCGATTCGAGGAGGAGCGCGAGCGTGAGTCGGCGACGATGATGCACAGCCTGCTGGAGGGCATCCGCTTCCTCTGGTCGAGCCCGTTCCTGCGGACGATCGTCGGCATCTTCACGCTCGCGCAGATCGTCTTCCCCGGCGTCTCGCTCGCCCTCGTCGTCATCGCCAAGCGGCAAGGGCTGTCGGGCGCGGAGATCGGCGCGCTCGTGGCCGTCTTCGGCGCCTTCCTCCTCATCGGCTCCGTGATCTCGCCGTTCGTGCGCACGCTGCTTCCGTCGCGGGCGCTGATCGTGCTCGAGTTCTGGACATGGGCCGGCTGCGCGCTCTTCCTCATCTGGCCAAGCGTCTATGTGCTGACGGCGAGCCTCATCCCGACGGCGCTCGCGATCCCGACGACGGACTCGATCGTCTGGCCGTACCAGCTCTCGCTCACACCGGACCGGCTGATCGGTCGCACGACGGCGGCGATCAACTCGCTGACCGGCGGCACCGCAGCGCTCGGACCGCTCGTGGCCGGATTCCTACTCGCGACCGTTTCCGCCCGTGCGACGATCGCCGTGTTCGCCGCCTTCGGCGTGGCGATGGCGGTCTGGGGAACGCTCAGTCCTGCATTGCGGACAGCGCCGGCGATCGACGAGCTATAGCGCGCGCCCGCTCGAGCAGCAGACGGTCGCGCTTGAAGTTGGCGAAATTCAGGTCGGACGCGCCGGATTGGCGCACCCCGAGCAGCTGCCCTGTGTTGCGGATGTCGAGGTCCTTCTCCGCGAGCACGAATCCGTCGTTCGTCTCGACGAGTGCATCGAGGCGCTGTCGTGCGCTCTCGGTGAGCTCGTCCTTCGTTCGCGAGACGAGCACGCAGTACGACTGCTCGGCGCCGCGGCCGACACGCCCGCGCAGCTGATGCAGTTGCGCGAGCCCGAAGCGGTCGGCCTCCTGGACGATCATCACCGTCGCGTTCGCGACGTCGACGCCGACCTCGATCACCGTCGTCGCGACGAGCACGTCGATCTCTCCCGCCTTGAACTGCGCCATGACCTTGCGGCGCTCGTCGGGGCGCAGGCGCCCGTGCAGGCACGCCACGCGGAAGTCGCGCAGCTCCGCGCGCTGAAGACGCTCGGCCTCGGCTTCGGCCGCGCGGGCGGCGTTTGTCTCCGACTGCTCGATGACCGGGCAGACGACGTACGCCTGCCGCCCCTCGCCCAGCAGGCGGGCAAGCCGCGTGTACGCCTCGGGGACGCGCTCCTCGGTGATGTTCGTCGTGACGACCGGCTTCCGCGAGGCGGGCGGCTTCGCGATCGTGGAGACGGCGAGGTCGCCGTACACGGTCAACGCGAGCGTGCGCGGGATCGGCGTCGCCGTCATGTGCAGCTCATGCGGCCCTCTCCCCTCGGTCAGCGCCTGCCGCTGCGCAACTCCAAACCGGTGCTGCTCGTCGACGACGGCGACGGCGAGGTCGCGCAGCTCGACGCCTTCCTGGATGAGCGCATGCGTGCCGACGACGACGTCGGCGCCGAGCATCGCCTTCTTCGAGGCGCCCGTCAGGAGGGTGCACGTGACCCCGAGCTCGAGGCAGATGTCGGCGATCGTGAGGAAGTGCTGTTCTGCGAGCGTCATCGTCGGCGCCATGAGCGCGCCCTGGCGCCCGTGCTCGACCGCGCGCAGGAGCGCGTAGAGCGCGACGACGGTCTTGCCGGAGCCGACGTCGCCCTGCAGCAGCCGGTGCATCGGCGTCGTCAGCCCGAGGTCGTCGTCGATCTCGCGGATCGCCTGCTCCTGATACGGCGTCGGCGCGAACGGCAGCGCCTTCCGGTAGCGCGCCATCAGCTTGCCGGGCTCGCCGAGCGACGGGGCGAGCGTGCGCGCGCGCTCGGCGGCGCGGCTCGCGATGGTCACCTGGAGGAGCAGGAGCTCGTCGAACGCGAGCCGCTGCCGGCCGCGCTCGGCCTCGTCCTCGCTCTCCGGCCGGTGCAGAACGGCGAGTGCGTCGCGCTTGAGCGGCAGCGCCTCGCTCTCGCGCAGCTCCGCGGGAAGCGGGTCGAAGTAGTCGACGACGTGGGGCAGCGCCGCCGCGGCGACGCGGCGCACCGTCTTCGCCGGAATCTCCTCCGCCGCGGGATAGACGGGCGCGAAGTCGGCGGTCGCGCGGACGTCGCCGAGGTCATAGGACTTGACGTCGAACCCGTAGCGGCCGTTCTTGCCCCGGACGCGGATGCGCATGCCGGGGCGGAGCTGGTCGGCGATCCACGGCTGGTTGAACCACGTCGCGCCGATCGTCGCGGTGCCGTCGGTGATGCGCGCGGTAACGAGCGTGCGCCGTCCGCGCAGCGGGCGCTTCGAGACGTTCAGCACCTCGCCAATGATCACGACCTCGTCGTCGCCGTGCAGCTCCGCGATCGGCACTTCCTCCGCCGCCGACTCGTACCGGTGCGGAACGTGCTCGAGCAGGTCGCCGATCGTGTCGAGCCCGAGCTTCGCGAGGCGGCGCTTGAGCGTCACGCCGACGCCGTCGAGCGAGTCGAGCGCAGCTGCGAGGCGTTCCGGACGGGGACGTCCGCGCGTGGCGGGCCAGGCCTGCGGTCGGTCCAGGCCTGCAAACGCCGTCTGTCGACGGATCTCGGTCATTGCGCTCAGCGCCAGAGCGTTG
>DASYFU010000213.1:0-5757 GCA_036498225.1 Gaiellaceae bacterium
CGCGCGACGTACCACCCGAACGTGCTTGCCATCCGCGCGCTCGAGAAGCCCGTCGTCGCCGCCGTGAACGGCGCGTGCGCCGGCGCCGGACTGTCGCTCGCGTGCGCGTCCGACGTGCGCATCGCGTCCGACGCGGCCGTCTTCGTCCCAGGCTTCGTCGGCATCGGGCTCGTTCCCGATTCCGGCGGCACGTATTTCATCCACCGTCTGCTCGGCCCGGCGCGCGCATTCGAGTGGATGGTGTCCAACCGGCGACTGACTGCGGCGGAGGCGCATGCATGGGGGCTCGTGTCGGAGGTGGTCGAGGTCGACGCGTTCGCTGCGCGGACGGCCGAGCTCGCGGCCGCCTATGCGGCCATGCCGACGCGCGCCGTCGCGATGACGAAGCGTCTCTTCGACCATGCCGACAACGCGACGCTCGAGGATCAGCTGGAGATGGAGGCGCAGCTGCAGGCCGCGGCAGTTCGGACGACCGACTTCCGCGAGGGCGTCGCCGCGTTCGCCGAGAAGCGCCCGCCGTCGTTCAGCGGGAGCTGAGGAGGCCGAGCACTTCCCCGTCCTCGGGAAACCGGTGCTCGCGCTCCTTCGAGAAGACCGTCTCGCCGTCGGCGATCACGTCGTACTGGCTCTTCGCGCCCACGCGGGCGACGGCGTCGAATCCATGCTCGTTCAGCTCGGCCGCGAGACTCGCGGCCCGTTGGTCGTAGCCGCCTCAGACGGGGCAGTACAGGATCTCGACGGTCACGGCGACGAGCCTACACGCGGGGCTCGACGACAGCGCTTCATAACCCCTGACGTCGGCTTGTCAGATCGTCTTGAACTGCTCGAACGGCTGCCGGCAGCTCGTGCAGTAGCGGAGTGAGCGGCACGGCGTCGGGCCGAAGAGGTTCTCGAGCTTCGTATCCGTCGAGCCGCAGTAGGGGCAGCGGTGCACCTGCGCCTGCAGCTGGACGAGTCGCGGCGCCGGCGGCGCGAACCCCGCCTCGCGCAGTTTCTCGCGTCCCGCCGCGGTGATCTTGTCCGTCGACCACGAGTCGTCCTGGACGACCTCGACGTCCGCGCCGGGCACCTTGTCCTCGATCGCGCGCTTCATGAACTCGAGCGCCGGGCAGCCGAGAAAGGTCGGCGTGAACTCCACGTGGACTTGTCCCTCCGAGACATCGACCGACCGGATGACGCCGAGGTCGACGAGCGAGACGACGGGGATCTCCGGATCGGGGATCTCGTCCAGCCAGGCCCAGACCTGCGCCTCGGTCACCATTGCGCGCCCGTCGGCGCCGACCGCCGCACCATCGTCATCTCGTCGTGCAGCGTGGCGAACGAGTCGTCGAAGGTGCCGCGCTCGACGGCCTCGACCTCGTCCAGCTGCACGCGCGACGACAGCTCGGCACGCTGGTCGGGCAGGACGACGCCGAGCGCGAGCGGCCACAGCTCCGTCACCGCGTCGCGGAAGCGCGGCTCGTCGCGCAGCCGTTCGTGCCACATCTCCGCGTGCATGCGGTGATACGCCTCCTCGCGATTGATCTTCGCCGCCACCGGGACGTCGGCCATCAACGTGGTGATGCGGATCTCGTCCGCGACCTCGTACAACCAGCGGCGCGCGATCGTGTGCGCCCACTCGAGCAGATGGAGCTGCACGAGCGGCGCGCACCGGTACTCGCCCGGCGCGCGGTCGAACGCGAGCGCATCGGCGTCGTCGGTGAGCAGCTCGTACACCGCGCGCGCGTGGCCGATCTCGTTCTGCGCGATGGATGAGAACGCGACGTCCTCCTCCAGCATCGGCGCGATCCCCGTCCACTCGCTGTCGCGCCAGCCGATGACGAGCTCGTCGTCAGCCAGTCCGAGCAGAAGCTCGTTCACGCGCCTCCTTCAACCGTGCCTTGATCGAGTAGCCGTCGACGCGGCGGTACTTGAGGTCGAACTCGTCCGCCCAGCCTTCGACGTCGTGGATCGCATCGCGCGGAACGAGCCACAGCGCGTTCGACTCGCCGCGGCGGCCGTACTGCTCGCGCGCCCACGCCTCGGCGAACTCCGCGTCGGGCGCGACGACCGAGCCGGCATGCTCGAACGCCTGCCCCTTCCGCTCCTGGCGAAAGACCTCGTAGATCATGCGGCGAGCACTGCGTCGCGCACCCACTGCTCCTGATCGAGGAAGCGCCGGCGGAACGCGAGCCGCTCCTCCGTTCTCGGTCCGTGCCCGGTGACGACGTGCTTCAGCTCGTCCCAGTCCGGCTCGCTGTACTCCCAGACGCCGTCGTCGCTGCGCCGCAGGTTCGGATCGGGCACCGTCAGCCCGAGCTCCCAGATCTGCGGGACGTACCCCTCGAGGAACTGCTGGCGCGCGTCCTCGTTCCCCTGCGACTTGATGCGCCAAGTCCACATCGGGTCCTCGTCGCGCGGAATCGGGTTGCCGTGGAACTGCATCAGGGGCCCCCACCAGCGGTTCAGCGCCTCCTGCACCAGCTCGCGCTGCATCTCGGTGCCGGTCACGAGCGTCAGGATCACGTCGCGGCCGTGGAGGATGTGGAACGACTCCTCCCAGCAGATCTTCTTCATGATCCGCGCGTACGGCGCGTACGAGCACTTGAGCAGCGCCTTCTGGCTGATGATCGCGGCGGCGTCCACGAGCCACGCGATCACGCCGACGTCGCCCCACGTCTTCGTCGGGTAATGGAAGACGTTGTGGAACTTCGCCTTCCCGTCGACGAGGTCGGCGAGACACCGCTCGCGCGGCTTGCCGAGGTCCTCGACGACGCGGTAGATGAGCTGCGCGTGCCCGACCTCGTCCTGCACCTTCGCCGTCAGCGCGAGCTTGCGCTGGAGCGTCGGGGCGCGGAGGATCCACTCCCGCTCGGGCAGGACGCCCATGAGCTCGGAGTTGCCGTGCATCTCGATGAACTTCACGAGCTTGGCCCGGTAGTCGTCCGGCATCCAGTCGCCGGTCTCCACCTGGCCACCGCCCTGCACGTACTCGAGAAAGGCCTGCTCGTCGCGCATTTCCACCGCCCTTCCGAACGATCGTTAGCCTCCACAGTGTAAATGAGCGCACGCCGGAACGAGTTGACCAAGGCGGCGGCCCGCCTCTTCGCCGAAAAGGGCTACCACGGCACCTCCGTCGGCGACCTCGCCGACGCGCTCGGCATGCAGAAGGGGTCGCTCTACTCCCACATCGAGTCGAAGGCCGACCTCCTCTGGGAGGTGGCGAGCGAGGGCGCCGCCGCCTTCCACGCTGCGCTCGACGGGGTTCCCGAGGACGGCCCGGTCCTCGACCGGATCCGGGACGCGTTGCGCGCCCACCTGCGCGTTGTCGCGGAGCAGCTCGACGTCGCCACGGTCTTCATCCGCGAATGGCGGTATCTCGAGGGTGAGCGGCGCGACGCGTTCGTGGCGGAGCGACGCCGCTACGAGGAGCGGTTCCGCGCCTTCTTCCGCGAGGGGCGGGAGCTCGGCGAGCTGCGCACCGACCTGGACGACGGCACCGCCGCGCTGCTCGCGCTCTCGGCAGTCAACTGGGCCTACACCTGGCTGCGGGCTGGTGCCGACACCGACCCGCTCGCCGACAGGTTCACCACTCTGCTCGTGGACGGGATGCGGGGTTACAACACGCCGTAACGGGGAATGCCCTGGGGCGAGATGCGCCTCGCCCTCGTCGTGGTTGCCGCGCTCGCGCTCGCCGCACCCGCCTTCGCGGATCAGCTGGCGCCGCCTCCGAGCCAGCCGCTCTCGCCGCCCGTCGTTCCGGGCGCAGGGCTTGCCGGGGTCGCGGGCGTGCGTTTCGCCCGGATTCGCTACGTCCGCGCGTTCGGCGTCACCGCGGCCGGCGCGTTCCGCGTCGATTTCCGGGCAGGTCCCGGCAACAAGATCGTCTTCGTGCGCCGGGGAGCGCCGGTGTTCCGTGCGTTCCGCTTCACGTCGATGCGGTGGACGAACAACTCGGTGTCGATGAAGGGCATCGGTTTCGCTTCCGGCGCCAGGGTGCATTTCGCCGCTCTTGCGGTGGACGACGGTACGCGCGACGTCTTCCGGCTCTCGTGGCAGCATCGAGCCACGCTCGGCGGCGCGCTGTTGCATGGTGCCGTCGTGATTCACTGATGGCCTGACCAAGGTCACGCTCATCGTCAATCCCTTCGCCACGCACGTGACGCTGGAGAGGCTCGCGCAGGTGCAGGCGGAGCTTCAGCACGTCACGGAGCTGAACGTCGTGATGACCGAACGACCCGGCCATGCGACGGAGCTCGCGAGCGCGGCGGTCGACGACGGCTTCGAGGCGATCGTCGTGTACTCCGGCGACGGCGTGTTCAACGAGGCGCTGAACGGGTTGACGCAGGACGTCCCCATCGGCTTCCTCCCGGGCGGCGGCACGAGCGTTCTGTCGCGCGCACTCGGAATGCCGCACGATCCAGTCGCGGCGGCGAAGCGTCTCGGTCAGTCGATGCAGTCGCAGCACATGCGCCGCATCACCGTCGGGCGGGTGAACGGCCGCCGGTTCGCCTTCGCCGCCGGCATCGGTCTCGACGCGGAAGCGGTCCGCCGAGTCGACCGCATGGGCCGGACCGACGACGGCAAGCGTCCCGGCGACTTCGCCTTCGCGCGCGCCGTCATCAGCGAGCTCGCGACGCACACGGGCCACATGGAGCCCGCGCTCGAGGTGAAGGGATTCGGCCGCGCGGCGTTCGCGTTCGTCGCGAACGGAAGCCCGTACACGTACCTGAAGCGGCTGCCGCTCCCGATCGTCCCCAACGCCCACTTCGAAGAGGGGCTCGACCTCGTCGCGCCGGTTCGCGTTCGCCGGCGCTCGCTCGTCCCGTTCGCGTTGTCGATCCTCTCCGGCCACTCGCAGGGCCAGACGAACACGCTCTACGGCCACGACCTCGACCGGGTCGAGATCGTCTGCGACCGGCCGATGGCGCTCCAGGCCGACGGAGAGGATCTGGGCGACGTCGAAGACGCCGTCTTCGAGGCGGAGCGCGGCGCCGTCTCCGTCTTCGTGTAGCAGCACTAAGCTGCCCGGAGATGGCACAGGTCGCACACGGCGAGCCGGAGCTCCGCCGCGTCATCGACGAGGATCGCGAGCTCGACGGCGTCGGCGAACAGGAGCTGCTCGACCTCTACCGGTGGATGGTGCTCCTGCGGACGTACGACGAGCGTTCGCTCGTGTATCACCGGCAGGGCCGCATCGGGACGTACGCGATCTTCTGGAACCACGAGGCGATGCAGGCCGGCTCGGTGTACGCGCTCGCGGACGAGGACTGGATCTTCCCGAGCTATCGCGAGTCGGCGATCGGGCTGCTGCGCGGGATGCCGCCGTCGACCGTGCTCAGCTGGTGGCGCGGCCATCCGGCGGGCTGGTGGAACCCGGCCGACTACAACGTCGCGTCGATCTGCGTGCCGATCGCGACGCACGTGCCGCACGCCGCAGGACTCGCGTGGGGGAAGAAGTTGAAGGGCGGGCGCGCGTGCGCGATCGCGTACTTCGGCGACGGCGCGACGAGCGAGGGCGCGTTCCACGAGGGCGCGAACTTCGCGGCCGTCATGCAGGCGCCGGTGATCCTGTTCTGCAACAACAACCAGTGGGCGATCTCGACGCCGCTTTCTGCACAAACGCGTGCGGAGGCGCTCGCCGACAAGGCGGTCGGCTACGGGATGCCGGGCGTGCGCGTCGACGGCGGCGACGTGCTCGCGGTGTACGAGGCGACGCACGAGGCGGTCGAACGCGCGCGCAGCGGTGACGGCCCGACGTTCATCGAGGCGGTCTCC
>DASYFU010000214.1:0-6278 GCA_036498225.1 Gaiellaceae bacterium
GCCAAGTCCCTGTGGGCCCTCGGGTTCACGGGGACTAGGCATTTTTAGACCCCTTTTTAGAGAACCAACTCGGCCATCACCTGCAGCGCCTCGGGCTGCGAGGAGCCGACGATGAGCGTCGTCACCGGCGTCTCGCGCCACGCGGCGAGCCGTTCGGCGATGCGTTCCTTCGGGCCGACGAGCGCGACCGCGTCCACGAGCTCGTCCGGCACGGCTTCGATCGCCTCGCGCTGGTGCCCGCCGAGGTAGAGCTCCTGGATGCGCTCGGCCGCGTCTTCCCAGCCGCACCGGCGCGCGAGCGTGTTGTAGAAGTTCTTGCCCTTCGCGCCCATCCCACCGACGTAGAGCGCGAGGTGCGGCTTGAGCGAGTCGCGCAGCGCCTGCACGTCGTCGCCGACGAGGACGTTCGCGGTCGCCGCGATCTCGAAACCGGGCGGAGGCGCCGGGAACGCGTCCGAGAACCGCTCGGGGTCGACGAAGATGGGTAGCCAGCCGTCGGCGATCTCATACGCGAGCGCGACGTTCTTCGGGCCGATGGCGGCGAGATAGATCGGGATGTCCGCGCGCAGCGGGCGCAACATCATCTTCAGTGGCTTCCCGAGGCCGATGGCGCCGGGGCCGTCGTACGGGATGCGGTAATGCTCGCCCTCGTGCTCGAGCACCTCGCGGGCCAGCGCGGCGCGCACGATCTCGACGTACTCGCGCGTCTTGACGAGCGGTTTGCCCCACGGCTGCCCGTGCCAGCCCTCGACCACCTGCGGGCCGGACGTCCCGAGGCCGAGCAGGAAGCGGCCGCCGGACATGAGGTCGAGCGTCGCAGCGGTCATGGCCGTGTTCGTAGGCGTGCGGCCGGGGATCTGCATTATCGCCGAGCCGACCTTGATGCGCGTCGTGCTCGCCGCCATCCACGCGAGCACCGTCACCGCGTCGGTGCCCCAGGCCTCTGCGGCCCACACGGAGTCGAAGCCGAGCCGCTCTGCCTCCTGTACGAGCGGGACGAGCGAGGCGGGATTCGTGCCGGGCGACGCGTAGCCGAGATTGAGGCCGAGCTTCATTAGGCTGACTGTATGCCGCATCCCGAGCTCGCAGCGGAACAGGCCTACGTCGACAACGCGTACGCGCAGCTGGAGAAGATGCGCGAGACGCTCGCCTGCGCGCAGGACCGGATGGCGACCGAGTTCGCCGCCGTCGCCATGGAGGCATGGCTCAAGCGCCGGCACGCGACGTTCCAGGACGCCGAGCGCGGCCTTTGCTTCGGCCGGCTGACGCTGGATGGGGCGCTGCGGCCGCTGTACATCGGCCGCCGCTGGGTGCACGACGACGCGCACGAGATGCTCGTCGTCAACTGGCAGGCGCCGGCGGCGCGACCGTTCTACACCGCAACGCCGAGCGAGCCGCAGCGCGTTACGCAGCGGCGCCGCTTCCGCAGCGACGGACGTCGGCTCGTGGACATCTCCGACGAGTCGCTCGACGGCTCCGTCGTCGAGGGCACGACGGTGAGCGACTTCCTGCTCGAGGAGCTCGACCGGCGGCGCGAAGGACGGATGCGCGACATCGTCGCCACCATCCAGTCCGACCAGTACCGGCTCATCACCGCCGAGCCGGAGGGCGCGCTCGTCGTGCAGGGCGGCCCGGGAACGGGCAAGACCGCGGTCGGGCTGCACCGCGCGTCGTGGCTCCTGTTCACGCACCGCGAACAGCTCCGTCGCGTCCTCGTCGTCGGGCCGAACCCGACGTTCATGGATTACGTCTCGCATGTGCTGCCGGCGCTCGGCGAGGAGGCGGTCGAGCAGCGCGCCGTCACGGAGATGCTCGACGGGATCCTCGTCGAGCGCCAGAACGCCGCCGACGTCGCGGCGTTGAAGGCGGACCCGCGCTTGAGCGAGGTCGTGCAGCGCGCGGTCGAGCTGTCGGTGCGCCCCGCGCCGGAGGAGCTCGTGCTCTACGTCGACGGCGTCTTCGTCTCGGTGAAGGAGCGCGACGTGCGCGAGCTGCTCGACGTCGCGTTCGAGGACGGCGTCGCGCTGCAGCTCGCACGGGAGCGGTTCCGCATGGCCGTGCTCCGCCGCTTCTACGAGCGCTACGGCGAGCTGCTCGGCCCGCGCGCACTGCGGAGCTTCGACGAGCTCGAGCGGGCGCTGCGCCGCAACGGCTTCCTGACGAAGTACCTCGACCGCGTGCTGCCGTTGCCACGCGCGGAGAAGCTCGTCGCAAGGCTCCTCACGTCGCCGTCGGCGCTGGCCGAGGCGGCCGAGGGGCTGCTCGAGCGCGACGAGCAGCGACTGCTGCTGCGCGACCGGCCGCGGCGCGTCTCGGAGCTGCGCTGGAGCGACCACGATCTTCCCCTTCTCGACGTCGCGCGCACGCTGATCGAAGGGCCCGCGCGAGCGTACGGGCACGTCATCGTCGACGAGGCGCAGGATCTCTCGCCGATGCAGCTGCTCATGGTCTCGCGCCGCGCGGTGGACGGGTCGCTGACGATGCTCGGCGACGTTGCGCAGGCCACCGGCCCCGTCACGTACGGGCGCTGGCAGGAGCTCGAGCCGTACCTGCCCGAGGAGATCGAGATGCGCATCGAAGAGCTACGGCACGCGTATCGCGTCCCCGCTGAGATCATGGAGCTGGCGCTGCCGCTGCTGGACACGATTGCGCCCGACGTCGAGCCGCCGCTCGCGTATCGCCAGGGCGGCGCGCCGCCGAAGCTCGTGCGCGTTCCGGAGGACGAGCTTCTCACTGCCGCGGCACGCGAGGCGGCCGCGTTCGACGACGGCTTGCTCGCCATCATCGGGCCGCGGTCGCTCGTCGAGTCGAATGCGATGGAGGACGTCTTCGTGCTCACGCCGCGGGAGGCGAAGGGCCTGGAGTTCGACCATGTGGTCGTGGTCGAGCCGGCGCTCATCGCGGAGGAAGGCGGCGAGCGGGGGCTGCGCGAGCTTTACGTCGCGCTCACGCGTCCGACGAAGACGCTCGTCGTCGTCCACTCCCGCGAGTGGCGATGAAGTACTGGGAAGACTTCGAAGTCGGGTCGGAGACGATCCACGGCGAGCACGAGATCACCGCGGACGAGATCGTGCGCTTTGCGAAGGAGTTCGATCCGCAGCCGTTCCACATCGACCCCGACGTCGAGGGGCCGTTCAACGGCCTGATCGCGAGCGGCTGGCACACCGCCGCGCTGTACATGGGCATGTTCGTCCGGAACGTCCTGCTCGACAGCGCGAGCATGGGCTCGCCTGGCGTCGAGGAGCTGCGCTGGCTCGTGCCCGTCCGTCCCGGCGATGTGCTCACGGGTCGCAGCCGTGTCGTCGACGCTTGGCCCAGCGACCGCGATCCCGGGCGTGGCACGATCATCGGCGAGCACGAGCTGGTCAATCAACGTGGAGAGGTCGTGATGCGCATGCGCGCCAGAGGATTCATCGCCCGGAGGCCCGCGTGAAGACCCGTTCGCTGGGAGCGGAAGGGCCCGTCGTATCCGTCGTCGGGCTCGGCACGAACAATTTCGGCGGGCGGATCGACTACGAGCAGTCGAAGGCCGTGGTCGACGAGGCGATCGAGCAGGGCATCACGCTCTTCGACACGGCGGACATCTACTCGCAAGGCATGAGCGAGGAATTCATCGGCCGCGCGCTTGAGGGCCGGCGCGACGCGGTCTTCGTCGCGACGAAGTTCGGGAAGCCGATGGACGCCAACCCGTCCGAATCGCGCGGCTCGCGCGAGTACATCCGGTGGGCGGTGGAGGAATCGCTGCGCAGGCTTCGCACCGACGTGATCGACGTCTACCAGATGCACGAGCCCGATCCCTCGACGCCGATCGAGGACACGCTCGGCGCGCTCGACGAGCTCGTGCGCGAGGGCAAGGTGCGCTGGATCGGCTCGTCGAACTACTCCCCCACGCAGGTCGAGGAGGCCGACACGATCGCGCGCGACCGCGGCCTGACCCGCTTCGTCGCTGCGCAGAACGACTACAGCCTCGTAAAGCGGGAGGCCGAGGACGAGCTGCTGCCGCTGTGCGACAGCCTCGGCATCGGCGTGCTGCCGTTCTTCCCGCTCGCGAGCGGGCTGCTCACCGGCAAGCACACGCCGGGACAGACGCCGACCGAAGGACGTCTCGCCGGCCGCGAGATCCCCGGCGAACGCTGGGCGCAGGTCGAAGAGCTCCAGCGATACGCCGGCGAGCGCCAGATCACGCTCCTCGACGTGGCCATCGGCGGCCTCCTCGCGATGCCGGCGGTCACGTCCGTGATCGCAGGCGCGACGAAGCCGGAGCAGGTGCGCGCCAACGTGAAAGCGGGATCGTGGGAGCCGAAGCAGAACGACGTGGCCGCACTCCGGGCGTTGCGGTAGCCGACGACCTGGAGGTCGTCCGCGCGCTCTTCCGCGAGTACGCGGACAGCCTCGAGGAGCACAAGCCGTACCTCGTCGGCTTCGACGAGGAGGTGGAGCGACTTCCCGGCGGGTACGACGTCATCCTCGTCGCCGGCGGCGAGGGGTGCGTCGCGCTGCGCAGGTTGGACGAGCGTGCGTGCGAGATGAAGCGCCTGTACGTGCGGCCGTCCGCGCGCGGCACCGGCGCGGGCCGCGCGCTCGTGACGGCGGCGATCGAGCACGCCCGCGAGCGCGGCTACGAGGTCATGCGCCTCGACACGCTCCCGACGATGGCCGAGGCTGCGACGCTCTACCGGTCGCTCGGATTCTCCGAGACCCAGCGCTACAACGACAATCCGGCGCCGGGCGTGCGGTTCATGGAACTGCGGCTCTGAGGACGCGGAAGATTCGCTGCCGCTCCGCCGGCAGATAGAAGCCGAGCAGCGCGAGCAGGACCGGATACGCGAGCACGAGCACGAACGAGGGCGCGAGCGGGAGATGCGTCGCGCGCGCGGCGATGGTGAGGGCGACGCCCGCGCCGACTGCAGTGACGACACGCCGCCACTGGTAGTTCACCGGGTAGACGTGCTGTGCGTACAGCGTCATGCCGATGAACAGCACGACGTACGCCGCGGCGGTGGAGATGGCGGCGCCGACCATCCCGTACGCCGGGATGAGCCAGAAGTTCAGGCCGACGTTGACGAGCGCGCCTGCGCCGGTCACGACCCAGTTGAGCTGCGTCCGCCGCGCCCGTCCGCTGCCGATCGCGAGCACCGTGTAGCCCGCGTACACGGCCCCGGCGAACGCGAGCAGCGCGATGCCCTTCTCCGCGCGGAAGTAGCTGTGGCGAGACGTCAGCAGGTGCACCCACCATGGTGCGAGCGCGCCCAGCGCGAGCGCGACCCACGACGCGAACGCGAGCAGGTACGTCAGCACGAACGCGTACGTGCGGCGCGCGTCGCGGTCGTCCTCGATCGAGTACGCGAATGCGGGCCACGCCGTTCTGAACGCGACCATGACGAACGTGAGGATCGACGAGATCTTGATCGCCACCGAGTACACGCCGACTTCGGCGAGATTCTTGTACCAGACGATGAACTCGCGGTCGATGAAGTTGATCGCCCAGAGTGCGAGCGCCGATGGGACGAGCGGCATGCCGAAGTGCTGCATCTTGCGGAACAGGCTTCGGTCGAACTCGAGCCCGAGCTGCTCGCTGCGGTACGCGACGAGCACGATGTACACGAGGAGCGTCCCCGTGAAGTTGCCGACGACGAGGCCGACCGCGCCCCAGTGGAAGACGGCGACGAAGAGCACCATCGCCGCGACCGTGATGAGCACGTTCGCGACGCTTGCGATCGCGTAGGCCGTCGACCGCTCCTCGACACGGAAGAGCGCCGTCAGTTGCTGATAGTTCGTCTGCGCCCACAGCCCGACGGCGCCTGCGCGCACGAGCGTCGCGTGATCCGAGTGGAGGATCAGGTGGCTGACCGGGCCGGCGAAGATGAGGCCGATCGCGAGGCCGAGCGTCGACATCGCCATCGTGAACCAGAAGGAGGTGCGAACGACCGTGAGCTTCTCCGGGGGGTCCTTCGCGTCGAAGTAGAAGCGGAAGAACGCGCTCGAGATCCCGAGCTGGAGCACGATCGCGAGCACGGCGGTGAGTGCCGTCACCGTCTCCACCTGGCCGTACGAGTTCGGCGGCAGGTAGTGCGTGTACAGCGGCAGGAGAACGGTCGCGAGGATGCGCGAGACGAGCCCGCCGAGGCCGTAGATGGCCGAGTGGCGGCCGAGCCGCTTTAGCTCGTGGCCGAGTCTCACCGGAGGCCAGCGTAGAGGTCGAGCAGGCTCTGGCCGACGACCGACAGGTCGTGGACGTGCTCGACATACGCGCGGCTCGCCGCGCCGATTCGGCGGAG
>DASYFU010000215.1:0-1849 GCA_036498225.1 Gaiellaceae bacterium
CGCTCGATCTGAAGCCCGAGCGGTTGCCGCCGGTCGAGCGCGAGCGCGAGGAGTGGTCCTGTAGATATCGGCGGAAGTGGCTCTATGAGAAGTACCAGCGGCATCCTACGCTGGCGGAGAACGGTGACTGTCCCCCTCCAGCGACTCGCCCCGGCCGCAGTCCTCGCCCTGATGCTCGTCCTCGCGGCGGGCGCGGCCGCGGGCGGTCGCGCTCCCGCCCGCGCGCCGGCCTTCGTTCTCGTCGGACGCGATCTCGACAACCCCGTGTTCGTCGCATCGGCGCCCGGCGACGCGTCGACGCTCTACGTCGTCGAGCAACCGGGGCGGGTGGAGATCGTCCGTGGCAACCACGTCGTCGGCACGTTCCTCGACATCCACGACCGCGTGCTGTTCGACGGCGAGCGCGGCCTGCTCTCGATCGCGTTCCATCCCGGATACGCGACAAATCATCTCTTCTACGTCGACTACACCGACGTGCACGGCGACACGCACGTCGTGGAGCTGCACTCGGTAGACGGCGTCGGAGATCCGTCGAGCGCACGTGAGCTGCTGTTCGTGCAGCAGCCGTACCCGAATCACAAGGGCGGGCAGCTCGAGTTCGACCGCGACGGGTTCCTCTACGTCGGGATGGGCGACGGCGGGACGAATCCCGACAGCGGTCCGACGTCGACCGGTGACCCGGAGAACCGCGCCCAGAATCCGGCCAGCCGGCTCGGCAAGCTCCTGCGGATCGATCCGACGCAGCCCGGAGCGACGTGGCAGACGGTCGGCATGGGGCTCCGCAACCCGTGGCGGTTCTCGTTCGACCGTGTGACCGGGAACCTCTGGATCGGCGACGTCGGCGCCGCGCGCTTCGAGGAGATCGACTTCCGGCCGCGCGCGGACGTCGCGAGCCTCGCGAACTACGGCTGGAGCCGCTACGAGGGCGCGTCGCTGTACAACGCGAACGTCATCACTCCGCCGAAGAAGGCGCTCGTCTGGCCCGTCTGGGTGTACGGACACACCGGCAACAGGTGCGGCGTGATCGGCGGCTACGTCTATCGCGGGTCGGCCGTTCCCTCGCTGCGCGGCCGGTACGTCTTCGGCGACCTCTGCACCGGCACGATCTCGAGCTTCAAGGTCGGGCCGACGGGCCGCGCGTCGGCGGTCTCGAGCCTCGGTCCGGCGATCCCCGGGCTCACGTCGTTCGGCGAGGACGGCAGCGGCGAGCTGTATGCCGTCGACCAGGGCGGGTTTCTCTACGCGCTTCGGTAGGCCGGCCGCAATACTCCAGTCGTGCGTCGCTTCGCGCTCGTCGCTCTCTGTGCTGCTGCGCTAGCGGCACCCGCAGCCGCGAAGCCCGTCGTCGTGTACGGATATCCGCTCGCGACGCGCTGTCCGGCGGAGGGAGTCGCGAAGTCGATCGACGAGTTCGGCATGTTCGCCTGCAATTGCACGTCGTACGTCGCGTGGGCCCTCCATGCGAACGGCCAGCGCGTCGACTGGTTCGTCCCCGGCTCGATGGATGCGTGGAACTGGCCGAACGTCGCTCGGCACGCGCACATCCCCGTCGGCGGTACGCCGCGCGTCGGCGCGGTCGCAGTCTGGCCGAAGCTCGTCCCGAAGTTCGGCCATGTCGCGTACGTCACCGGGCTCGAGCCAGACGGGCACTTCGACGTCGCGGAGTACAACCTCCACGCGCACACGCGCGCGGGGCTCGCCTTCGACACGCGCGTCGATGTCGATCCGCGCGGCGCGATCTTCATCTACGTGCCCAGCGCACCTATGGCGCGCTGACCTGCAGCACGTCGGCGACCGGCTTGCCGCCGCGATCGCCGCCGATCAGCAGGCCGCGGCCGCCGAGCGCAAC
>DASYFU010000216.1:0-5284 GCA_036498225.1 Gaiellaceae bacterium
GATTCGAGTGTACGCAGGGGACAGGTCTGCGTAAGCTGAGAGCATCGGGGTCCTGCGGCGACATGTCCACAAGCTCGCGTACGTCCTCATCTCGGCGGCGCTGCTCCTTACCTTCGCCACGGGCGCGCTCAGCGGCTTCCGGATCCACCACGGGGCGGACATCGAGCATCAGACGATCCGGACGCAGCGCCTCGAGACACAGGTGCTCGAGCGCCGCGTCGCGAACGTGCAGTCGGCCTACGCAGACATCGTCAAGAACAACCCCTCCGAGGCCGCGCGGCTCCGGCCGAGCTATCTCGCCTACCTCCGCGATCGGTCGACGAGCCGCGCGTTCGAGCGGGCGATCGAGTCCGAGGTCGCGCTCCAGTCGGAGGCCTTCCGCGACGCCACGACGGCTGCCCGCGTGGCCGTCGCCGAGCTCATCGTCGTCGCGACGATCCTCGTGCTCACGCTCCTCTGGCTCTTCGAGCTCGAGCGCCGCTCGGGGCGGATCGACCGCGACAACGCCGCGCGCGCCGAGGAGCTGATCCGGCTACGCGACGAGTTCGTCGCGGTCGTCTCCCACGAGCTGCGCACGCCGCTCACGTCCATCATCGGCTACCTCGAGCTGCTCGTCGACGAGGAAGCGGGGGACCTCACCGCCGAGCAGGAGTCCTACCTCGAGGTCGTCCAGCGCAGCACCGCGCGGCTCGTCGAGCTCGTCGGCGACCTCCTGCTCGTGGCCGAGGCCGAACGCGGGCCGCTCGCGCTCGAGCTCGCCGACATCGACATCGCGTCGCTGGCCGCCGACGCCGCCGAGGCCGCGCGCCCGGCGGCGGACGCGCGCGGCGTGATCCTCCGTGTCGAACCCGGTTCGGGCGGAACGGTGGCCGGCGATCCGACGAGGCTCGCGCAGATGCTCGACAACCTCATCTCGAACGCGATCAAGTTCACGCCGGAAGGCGGCCGCGTGACGGTGCACGCCGCGGTCCGCGGGAGCGACGCAGTGTTCGAGGTCGTCGACACGGGCGGAGGCGTCTCGGATGCCGATCGCGAGCGGCTGTTCGATCCGTTCTTCCGCAGCCGCGAGGCGAACGCGCGCGCGGTTCCCGGCACCGGGCTCGGGCTGACGATCACCAAGGCGATCGTCGACGCGCATCACGGTTCAATCGAGGTCGAGAGCGCGCCTGGCAAGGGCACGACGTTCCGCGTCTGGCTCCCCGTCGGGGAACGTATCGCCGCCTTCTCTCGTTGAAGCACGAAGACGTGCACATTCAGATGTACACCACGACATGGTGCGGGTACTGCGTCCGAGCGAAGACGCTGCTCGACGCTCGCGGCATTCCGTACGAGGAGATCGAGCTCGACGACGACGATCCCGCGTTCCGGCAGAAGCTGATGGAATTGACCGGCGGCTGGACCGTCCCGCAGATCGTGATCGACGGCCGGCCGATCGGCGGCTACACGGAGCTGTGGCGGCTCGACCGCGACGGCCGGCTCGCCGCCTGATCCTTTGGGCAGTACCAGGTGCCTCGCCCTCCGACGCGCGCCTTGACGATCGGCGTCCCGCAGCGGGGACACGGTTCGCCTTCGCGCCCGTACGCGCGGAACTCGTCCTGCATGCGGCCGCCGGCGTAGGCGCCGTCGCCGAGATCGGCGCCCTGGCGGCTGATGCCGAGCTTCAGCGCCTTGCGGATGCCGTCGCGGAGCGCGGCGACCTCGTCGTGTGACAGCTCGCCTGCGGGCCGGACCGGGTTGAGACGCGCATGCCACAGCGCCTCGTCGGCGTAGATGTTCCCCAGGCCGGCGACAGTGCGCTGGTCGAGGATCGCCGACTTGAGCGGCGCCTTGCGGCCCGCGAGCCGGCCGGCGAGGAAATCCGTCGTGAAGCCGCGGCCGAGAGGCTCGGGGCCGTTCTTGACGGCGAGCAGGTGCTCGGCGTCGTCCTCCTCCGCGAGGAGCCACGTGCCGAACCGGCGCGTGTCGCGGTAGGCGACGCGGCTGCCGTCGTCGAGCTCGAGGACGGCGCGCTCGTGCGTCGCGGGCGCATAGCGAAAGCCGCCGGTCATGCGCAGGTGCACGAGGAGCGCATGCCCGCTCTGGAGCCGCACGACGATGTACTTCCCGCGCCGCTCGACGGCGACGACGCGATCTCCGTCGAGCCGGCGCGCGACGAGCTGCGGATCCTCCGGCCGCGTGAGACGTGCATCGTCGATGCGCGCGGCCGCGATGCGCTTGCCGGCGATGGCGTCCGCGAGACGTCCGCGCTCCGTCTCGACCTCGGGTAGCTCAGGCATCTACGCGAGCGTCTGGAGGACGATCGGCACGACGGGCGGGGGCTCGTCTCCGATGACGTAGGCCGCGCGGACGCGCTCCGCCGCGTCGGACGCGGTGTGCGTGTCGCGCGCGTGGACTTCGGCGAGCGGCTCGCCCTCCTCGACCGCGTCGCCGCGCTTCTTCTTGCACACGATTCCGACCGCGTGGTCGATCGCCTGGTCCTTGGTTGCGCGGCCGGCGCCGAGATGCAGCGCCTCCAGGCCGATCTCGATCGCCGAGAGGCGTTGGACGAAGCCGTCGCCGGGAGCGAACGCCTCGGCGATCGCGGGCGCCTTCGGCAGCGCGGACTCGTCGGGGTCGCCCCCTTGCGCGCGGATCCACCGGTCGTACGCCTCGACGGCCGAGCCATCTGCGATCGCCTGCCGTGCCCGCCGCCGCGCCTCGCCGAGATCGACGCCGAGATCCGAGAGCTCCAGCAGGTGCGCACACGACTCGACCACGAGCTCCTCGAGATCGGCCGATCCCTCGCCCTTCAGCGTGGCGAGCGCCTCGCGCACCTCGAGCGCGTTGCCGACCGCTTCGCCCAGCGGCTGGTCCATGTCCGTGAGCTCGCACACGACGTCGAGGCCTGCGTGACGGCCGAGCGCGATCATCGCCTCAGCAAGCACCTGCGCGTCGGCGAGGGACTTCATGAACGCGCCGTCGCCGACCTTGACGTCGAGCACAATCGCGTCCGCCCCCGACGCGATCTTCTTCGACATGATGCTCGCCGCGATGAGCGAGACGTTGTCGACGGTCGCCGTCACGTCGCGCAGCGCGTACAGCGTCTTGTCCGCCGGGACGAGATCGGCCGACTGTCCGACGACCGCCATGCCGACGTCGCGCACCTGGGCGATGAACTCCTCGGTGGAGAGCTCGACGCGGAAGCCGGGGATCGACTCGAGCTTGTCCAGCGTCCCACCCGTGTGACCGAGACCGCGTCCGCTCATCTTTCCGAACGGGACGCCGCAGGCTGCGACGACCGGGCCGACGGCGAGCGTCGCCTTGTCCCCCACCCCGCCGGTCGAGTGCTTGTCGACGACGCGCCGGCCGAGCTCCTTGCCGAGGTGGATCTGATCTCCGCTGCGCACCATCGCGTCCGTGAGCGCGAACGTCTCGCTGCTCGAGAGACCTCGGAAGAACACCGCCATCAGAAAGGCTGCGAGCTGGTAGTCGGGCACCTCGCCGAAGATCAGCTCGTCGATCTCAGCGGCGGACAATTCGCCGCCGTCGCGCTTCCGCTGGATCAGCTCGACGATGCGGCTCAAGGCGTGAGGATCGGCTGACCCGGAATCCCGCGCGACGGCGCCTTGCCCTTGAGCCACGCATTCACCGTCGCGCCGACGTCGGCGAACTCGCCTTCGTGGATCTGACCGGCGGCATTCCGTCCGGCGACGTACGCGAGCAGCATCGCGTGCTCGCGCGAGTGGTCGGTCGACGGCGTCGTCGGGTCGCAGCCGTGATCCGACGTGACGATGAGGAGGTCGCCCGGACGCAACGCGTCGAGCAGGTCGGGCAGACGCCGGTCGAAGTCCTGCAGGCAGCGGTGGAAGTTCACCGGGTCGTTGCGATGGCCCCACAGCATGTCCGTCTCGACGAGATTGACGAACACGAATCCTTCGTCGAGCTCCTGGAGCAGCTTCTCGGTGACCTGGATGCCGTCGATGTTCGACTTCGTCGGGCTCGACTCGTCGATGTCCTGGTTCGCGAAGATGTCGCCGATCTTGCCGACGCCGTACACCTTCGTCCCGGCGTCGCGGATGAGCGTCAGGTAGTTCGGCTTGCGCGGCACGAGTGAGAAGTCGTGCCGGTTCGGCGTGCGCGTGTAGTTGCCCGGCTCGCCGATGAACGGACGTGCGATGACGCGGCCGACCGCGTCCTTGCCGGTGAGAATCTCGCGCGCGTCGCGGCACGCCTCGTACAGCTCCTCGAGCGGAACCGTCTCCTCGTGCGCCGCGATCTGGAAGACGGAGTCGGCGGACGTGTACACGATCCACTTGCCTGTCTTATGGTGCTCCTCGCCGAGCTCCTGGATGATCTCCGTCCCCGATGCGACCTTGTTGCCGATGACGCCGCGCCCGGTCTTGTGCATGAACGGGTCGATGACGTCGTGCGGGAAGCCGTGCGGGTACGTCGGGAACGCCTGCGCGGTGACGATGCCCATCATCTCCCAGTGGCCCGTCGTCGTGTCCTTGCCCTTCGACCGCTCGATCAGCCGGCCGGCGACGGCGGGCGCGCCCGGCTGCGGCGGGCATCCCTCCAGCGGCTCGACGTTGCCGAGGCCGAGGGCCTCCATGTTGGGCAGGTCGAGGCCGCCCACCGCCTTCGCGACGTTGCCGAGCGTGTTCGAGCCCTCGTCCCCGTATTGCTCCGCGTCCGGCAGCTCGCCGGCTCCGACGGCATCGAGGACGATCACGCACGCTCGCGACATGGGGCTATTCTAGGAGCGCGATGCAGAGCGTCCTCGGCATAGCCGAATTTGTGGTGTTCATCCTGGTGATCGTCGGCTTCGCCGCGGGGATCACCTGGCTCGTCGTTCGCCTCTCGCCGCCGAAGAAGCCGGACGACGCTCCGACGCCCAGCTA
Organism: Gaiellaceae bacterium; assembly: GCA_036498225.1. Lineage (GTDB taxonomy): Bacteria > Actinomycetota > Thermoleophilia > Gaiellales > Gaiellaceae > Palsa-739. The sequence continues at coordinate 4,881 of DASYFU010000216.1, forward strand.
GGCAGCTGCGAGCGGGAGGACGTCCGCGAGCGGCGTGTAGTCGAGGCCGTGCGCCTCGGCGACCGGCGCGTACGTGATCTTGCCGTCGAGGACGTTGACGCCGAGCGCGAGTGCCCTGTCGCGTGCGACCGCCTCGGCGAGCCCGTGGTCGGCGATCGCCTCGACGTACGGGAGGGTCGCGTTCGTCAGCGCCTTCGTCGAGCTGACCGGCACACCGCCCGGCATGTTCGCGACGCAGTAGTGCGTGACGCCGTCGACCTCGAACACGGGGTTCGTGTGCGTCGTCGGATGTGACGTCTCGAAGCACCCGCCCTGGTCGATCGCGACGTCGACGATGACGGATCCTTGCTTCATCTCTTTCAGCATGTCGCGGGTCACGAGCTTCGGTGCACGCGCGCCGGGGA
>DASYFU010000217.1:0-5026 GCA_036498225.1 Gaiellaceae bacterium
CCGGGTGAGCGGGGGCGGACTGCTGCTCGGTCGCGGTCGCCATCGCCGGGTGGGTCAGCCCGCGGCTTGGGCGAGCAGTTCGGTGCGCAGTTGCGACGCGGTGGACACCACCAGCATCAGCAGCGTGCCCAGCGCGCTGGCGTTGAGTCCGGCGGCCGGGAAGGTGTAGCGCAGGGTCACGTCGAGTCCGCGCTCGGTGCGGATCACGCCGAGCGTGCCAAACAGGCCCTGACCAGCACGCTCAGCGGCGGAGGAGGCGAGGTCGGGCGAGTCCGGCAGATCCCAGGCGACCACGCAGGTCAGGCTGAGCACGGCAAGGCCTTCGGCGAGTTGCATGGCCTGCACCGCGCAGGGCACGTCGCCGTGTCGGAAGGTGAGCGCGCCGTCGTCGTCGACGTGCACGTCGTGGAACTGCTCGAGGGCCTGGGCGGCCGTCGTCAGCAGGGCGGCGGTGGTGCTGGCCTCGCTGCTCTTGTCGGTCAACGCGAACCCTCCAGTTCGGCGGCTTCCGCCGCTTCGACCTCGCCCGCGGTCGGGCCGGTCGGACGCTCGGTGTCGGTGGCGTCGATGGCGCCGCCGAAGCGGCGGTCCCGGCGAGCGTAGGTCTCGCAGGCGCTCCACAGGTCGCGGCGGTCGAAGTCGGGCCACAGGATGTCCTGGAACACGAGCTCGGCATAGGCGGCCTGCCAGAGCATGAAGTTGGACGTGCGCTGCTCGCCGGAGGGCCGGATGAATAGGTCGACGTCCGGGATGTCCGGCCGGTAGAAGTGCTTGGCCAGCATCTTCTCGTCGACCTTGTCCGGGTTGATCTTGCCTGCGGCGGCGAGACGGGCGATCTCCTTGGCGGCGTCGGCGATCTCGGCACGACCGCCGTAGTTCACGCACATGGTGAGGTTGAGCACGTCGCAGTCCTTGGTGCGCTCCTCGGCGATCTGCAGCTCGTTGGTGACGCTGCGCCACAGCCTCGGCGGGCGGCCCGCCCAGCGCAGCCGGATGCCGAGCCGTTCGAAGTCGTCGACACGACGGTGGATGACGTCGCGGTTGAAGTTCATCAGGAAGCGCACCTCGTCGGGGCTGCGCTTCCAGTTCTCGGTGGAGAACGCGTAGAGCGACACCCACTTCACGCCGATCTCGATGGCGCCCTTGAGCACGTCGAGCACCACCTCCTCGCCGCGCTTGTGGCCTTCGACCCGGGGCAGGCCGCGTTCGTTGGCCCAGCGGCCGTTGCCGTCCATGACGATCGCGACGGCGCGCGGAATCTCGGTGAGGAGGTCGGTGGCCGTCAGACCTCCATGACCTCCGCTTCCTTGTGCTTCAGCAGATCGTCGATCTGCTTCGTGTGGTCGTCGGTGAGCTTCTGGACGCGCTCCTCTGCGCGGTGCTCGTCGTCCGCGCCGACGTCCCCGCTGTCCACGAGCTCCTTCAGGTGGCGCATCGCGTCCCGGCGGATCTCGCGCACGGCGACCCGGTGCTCCTCCGCGAGCCCGCGCACGACCTTCACGAGGTCCTTGCGCCGCTCTTCGGTGAGCTGCGGAATCGGCAGCCGGATGAGCTTGCCGTCGTTCGACGGCATCAGCCCGAGGTCGGACTCCTGGATCGCCTTCTCGATGTTGCGGATCGAGCTCGGGTCGAACGGCTGGATGGTGAGCATCCGCGCCTCGGGCACGCCGATGGTGGCCAGCTGCTTGAGCGGCGTGTTCGTCCCGTAGTAGTCGACCTCGATGCGGTCGAGGAGCGACGCTGACGCGCGGCCGGTGCGCACGGTGTTGAACTCCGTCTTGGAGTGCTCGACCGACTTGTTCATGCGGTCCTCCGCGACTCTGATCAGCTCGTCGACGGTTGCCATCTCTCCGGCCCTCCTAGCGCGTCTCGATGACGGTACCGACCCGCTCGCCCGCGACGACTCGGCCGATGTTCCCTTCCGCGAGCTCGAAGACGTGGATCGTCAGCTTGTTGTCCATGCACAGCGAAAGCGCGGTCGTGTCCATGACGCGCAGCCCCCGTTCGATCGCCTCGAGGTGCGTGAGCTCCGGGATGAACCGCGCGGATGGATCGACGTTCGGATCGCCGTCGTAGACGCCGGCGACCCCGTTCTTCGCCATGAGAAGCGCGTCGGCACCGATCTCCAGGGCACGCAGCGACGCGGCCGTGTCCGTCGTGAAGAACGGGTTGCCGGTCCCTGCCCCGAAGATGACGATGCGTCGCTTCTCGAGGTGACGGATGGCGCGCCGCCTGATGTACGGCTCGGCCACCTCGGCGACGGCGAGCGCGGACTGCACGCGCGTGTTCGCGTCCTGGCGCTCGAGCGCGTCCTGGAGTGCGAGCGCGTTGAGCAGCGTCGCGAGCATGCCGGCGTAGTCGGCGGTGGCGCGCTCCATCCCTTCGGCCGCGGCAGCGAGGCCGCGATAGAAGTTCCCGCCGCCGACGACGATCGCCACCTCGACGCCCGAGTCGTGGACGGTCGCGATCTCGTGCGCAAGGCTCCGGACGACGCCGACGTCGATGCCGTACTCGCGATCGCCCATCAGCGCCTCGCCCGAGAGCTTCAGCAGCACGCGATGGAAGCCGCCGGTGCCGGCGGGCGCGGGGTCTGCCGTTTCTCGGGTGCTCGTGCTCATCGAGCGGAGAGCGCGAAGAGCTCGAACTCGAGCGCCTCGGCGCCGGCCTCCTTCAGCGCCTGGCCGACGGTCTTCGAGGAGTCGTGGATCCACTCCTGGTCGACGAGCACGTTCGCGCCGAAGAATCGCTTGTTCAGCATTCCCTCGACGATCTTCTCGCGTGCCTGCTCCGGCTTCGACTGCACCTCGTCCGAGTTGAGGTAGATCTCCCGCTCCGCCGTCACGAGGTCGCCGGGGACGTCCTCGCGCCCGATCCAGCGCGGCCGGAGCGAGACGATCTGCATCCCGATCTTGCGGCCAAGATCGTCGTCGCCACCGCGCAGATGAATGAGTGCGCCGAATTTGTGCGCCGGCGGATGTGCGTACGCCGAGATCCGCGCGCCGTCGACCGCCTCGAAGCGGGCGCCGCCGACGACCACGATGTTCTCGCCGAGCTTCCCGGACAGCGCGACGCGCTCCTCCTCGAGCTCGGTCTCGGCGCCGAGGCCCTTCGCCTCGACGACGTCGAGCACCTTCTTCGCGTACGCGAGGAACTCGTCGTTGTTCGACACCGGCTCGGTCTCGCAGCCGACGGCGACCATCGTCCCCTTCGAGCCGTCCTCGGCCAGGCGGTAGCCGACCTTGCCCTCGGTCGTCTCGCGGCCCGCGCGCTTCGCGGCGTTGGCCATGCCCTTCTCGCGCAGCAGGACGATCGCGGCGTCCATGTCGCCGTTCGTCTCCTGGAGCGCGCGCTTGCAATCCATCATCCCGGCGCCGGTGCGCTCGCGGAGCTCCTTGACGAGCGCGGCAGAGATCTCGGCCGTCACTCGGACTCGACCTCCTCCACGACCTCAGCGGACTCCGGCTCGACCGGAGCCTCGGCGTCGGGCTCGACCGGAGCGTCGGCCTCTGCGCCGTTCGTCGCCGCCGGCTTGAACTCCTTGACCGCGACCTTCTGCTTGCCCTGGTCGATCGCGTCGGCGATCACCTTGGCGATGAGCGTGCACGAGCGGATGGCGTCGTCGTTCCCGGGGATGACGTAGTCGGCCTCGTCGGGATCGCAGTTCGTGTCGACGAGCGCCACGACCGGCATGTTCAGCCGGCGCGCCTCTCGCACGGCGAGCGCCTCCTTCTTGAGGTCGATGATGAAGATCGCGTCCGGCTGGCGGCGCATGTCAGCCACGCCGCCGAGATTCGCCTCCAGCTTCTCCAGCTCGGCGCCCATCGCAATGCGCTCCTTCGCCGGGAGGAGGGCGAGCTGACCCTCGTCGCGCAGGCGGCGCATCTCGTGCAGCCGCTCGATCCGGTCGGAGATCGTCCGCCAGTTCGTGAGCAGGCCGCCGAGCCACCGATGGTTGACGTACGGCATGCCGACGCGCTTCGCCTCGTTCTCGACGGCGTCCTGCGCCTGCTTCTTCGTGCCGACGAACAGGACGGTGCCGTTCCGCTCGGCGAGGTTGCGGACGAACTGGGCGGCCTCCTCGAGGTGCTCGCTCGTCTGCGTCAGATCGATGATGTAGATGCCGGACCGCTCGTTGAAGATGAAGCGGCGCATCTTCGGGTTCCAGCGTCGCGTCTGGTGGCCGAAGTGAACTCCGGCCTCCAGGAGCTCGCGCATGGAGGCAACGGGCATGGTGCTCCTTCCAGGTTGGTTTTCGGGTACTGCGCCGGCGGTGCCGCGGCGCACCGGCCTCAAGGGCCGGCACCCGCGTTCGCGGACGAGCCGCCGGGGAGTGGGACGGTTGTGCGAAAAGTCTAGCGGCGAGCCTGCAAAAGCGCGTTTTCGAGGTCGGGCGGGAGCGGCGAGCTCACGTCCACCACGGCATCGGTGAAGGGATGCGGGAACGCGAGGCGTGCGGCGTGGAGGAACTGCCGCTCGAGGCCGAGGTCGCCCGCACGGCCGTAGAGCGGATCGCCGGCCACCGGCAGGTCGATCGCCGCCAGATGGACGCGGATCTGGTGCGTCCGCCCTGTCTCGAGCCGCACGCGGAGCAGCGCGTGCCGCGGAAGGAGCTCCTCCACCTCGAAGTGCGTCACCGCCTCGCGCGGCGTGTCGGTGTCGAGCGAATGGCGGAGCGCGTCGCTGCGGTCCCGCCCGATCGGTGCGTCGATCGTCCCGCGCCGCGATTGCGGCCGGCCGGCGACGAGCGCGAGGTACTCGCGCGTGAGCTCGCGTGCCTGCACGAGCTCCTGCAGGCGACGGTGCGCATCGGGCGAGCGCGCGACGACCATGAGCCCCGAGGTGTCGCGGTCGAGGCGGTGGACGATGCCCGGGCGTTCCGGCTCGTCGCCGCCCTCGACGTCGTACGCGAGCAGTCCGTGCACGAGCGTTCCTTGCGCGTGACCCGGCGCCGGATGAACAACGAGGCCGGCCGGCTTGTCCACGATCAGGAGGTGCTCGTCCTCGTACGGCACGACCAGCTCCATCT
>DASYFU010000218.1:0-2622 GCA_036498225.1 Gaiellaceae bacterium
CTCGGGTCCCTCGTTCGGCGGCCCGACGAGGCGTTCGATCACGAGCACGGTGCCGCCGGTACGGCGGACGGTGCGGAGGATCGCAAGCGCCTGCTCATCCTCCCAGTCGTGGAGGATCCACTTGAGGACGTACGCGTCACCGCCGTCGGGCACCGATTCGAAGAAGCTGCCGGCCACGACTTCGATGCCGTCGCTCCGGTCGACCCCGGCGATGACGTGCGGCTGGTCGAAGACGATCCCGCGGAGCGAGGGATGCTCCGCGCGCAGCGCCGCGAGGAGTGTCCCATTGCCGCCGCCGACGTCGACGATCGTCCCGAAACGTCCGAAGTCGTAGGCGTCGAGCAGCGCCCTCATCCGGCGTCGCGTGTTCGACGCGATGTACTGGTCGAAGATCTCGTTTTCGTCGGGCCTCTGTGCTCGGTACTCCCAGTTGCTCATTCCGTGAACGAGCCGGAATGCGTTCTCGCCCGTGCGGACCGCTTCACCGAGCGCCAGCCACGACTCGCCGATGTACGGCCGTCCGACGTGTAGGGCGATCGGGGCGACGGAGTCTGGCGCGTCTGAGCGAAGCGGCTCGCCCAACTCTGCAAGCGCGAACAGCCGTCCGTCCTCCTCGCGCAGGACGCCAACGGACGCTAGTGCGCGCAGTAGGCGGTAGAGCGTGTCTTCGTTCGTCTCGGTCGCGTCGGCGAGGTCGCCGCTGGTCCTCGCGCCGACAGCGAGGAGATCCGCGATGCCGAGCTCCGCCGCGACGCAGATCGCCTGCGACAGCTGGTGTGCGTTGATCAGGCGCTTCAGCTCGGCGGCCGAGGACATCGGCCGAGCCTACAGCTACGAAGCGAGCTCGATCGCGCGCGAGCGAACGCCCAGCTCTTCGCTGAAGGCGTCGACGATCGCGGGATCGAACTGGGAACCGCTGCAGCGCTCGAGCTCTTCGAGCGCCTCACGCGGTGAGAGCGGCTTGCGGTACACGCGCTCCGACGTCATCGCGTCGTACGCGTCGGCGACGAAGATGATGCGTGCGCCGAGCGGAATCTCTTCGCCGCGCAGGCGGTCGGGGTAACCGTCGCCGTCCCACCGCTCGTGATGGTGCAAGACCCATTCGGCGATCGGCTCGACGCCGAGACTCTCGAGCATCCTGTGGCCGATCTGCGGGTGGCGCTGAAGCACGAGCCGCTCAGACTCGTTGAGCGCGCCGGGCTTGCGCAGGATCTCCTCGGGGATCGCGAGCTTCCCGAGGTCGTGGAGACTCGCGGCCAGCCGGGTGAGCTCGATCTGCGAGTCCTCGAGACCGAGTCTGCGCGCGATGCGTGCGGCCAGCTCGCCGACACGCTCCGAGTGGCTGCCGGTGTAGACGTCACGCGCGTCGACCGCCTTCGCAAGGCTCGCCGCCGCGCGATAGCGCGCCGCGCGGTCGGTGCCTTCGGCGAGTTGCTGCAACTGCTTGAGCTCGATGTACGCCGGCTCGTATGCGCGCGCCCGGTTCTTGCCGTCTTCCTTGGCCCAATACAGCGCGCTGTCGGCAAGACGGATCAGTTCGTCGCGCCCGACACCCTGCACGGGATACGTCGCGACGCCCGCGCTCACGGTCAGCTCGCCGACGAGCTCGAGCTGCGCGGCGCCGACGCGCTCCACGATCGACCGGGCAACGGCGACACCGTCGTGCGCGTCGAGGCCGGGGAGGAGGACAGCGAACTCGTCGCCTCCCAGCCGGAAGCTCTCTCCGCCCTGACGTAGGCGTGCTGCAACCTGGCCGAGCACGCGGTCGCCGACCGGATGTCCGTAGCTGTCGTTGATGTGCTTGAAATCGTCGATGTCCACGAGGCAGAGCGTGAGCGCGTTGCCGTCCTGCTCGGCTTGCGCAAGCTCGCGCTGAAGCCGCTCGTGGAAGTGGCGGTGGTTTCCGAGGCCGGTCAGCGGATCGGTCAACGCAAGGCGCATCGCCTTCAGCGCTGCGAACGTGGACCGTTGGTAGAGGGCGATGGCGAGCAGCGGGCCGATGAGCGCCATCGAGAGCGCCGGCGAGCGCTCCCAGAGGACGACGAGCATGAGAGCCGCCGAAGCCATCAGCGCGAACGGCGCCGTCGTCTGCTTCGCGTTGTCCCAGATCAGCTTGAAGAACGGCTTGCCGGACGTCGCGGCGAGCACGGCGCTGATCAAGACGAGATTGACGACCCAGTTGTAGAGGAAGGCGCATACGGCGACGCGCACGATGAGCACCCCGACAGAGCTCTCCGGGATCTGCTCGATCACAAGGCCCCCGGCGAGTGCCGCCAGCGCGAACATCGAGCCGTTGTAGGCCACTCGCAGCGGAGGGCGGTGGCCGATGAGGTGCATGACCGTCGGCCCCCCGGCCGCGACGATCACACCCGCCTGCCACCCGAACAGCACGATCGCCGCAACCGCGAACACGAAGCCCAGCGTCACGCCGCCGGCGTCCACGCCTTCCACGGGCACGGGGAAACGCTCGGCGAGAACCATGCCGAGGAAGAGCCCTGCGATCGCCAGGCCGTCGGCCGTCGAATGCGACGTCTGTGCGTACGTGACGCACGCCGCCACAATCGTCGCGACCCCCGCCAGAACGACGGGGGCCACGATCGCGAGAACTCTGGGAGGTACGGA
>DASYFU010000219.1:0-2209 GCA_036498225.1 Gaiellaceae bacterium
CGGACGAGCCAGCCCGCCGGTCGCCCCGGGCTGCGCGTCGTGTTCGAGGACACGCTGCAGCCGTTCTTCGAGATCTCCTGCGACGCCGCCGTCAGCTATGTCCTCGCGAACCAGGCTGGGATCGTGCGGGCGCGCGGCGACCTTGCGCGAGCGCGCGTACTGCTCGACGAGAGCGCGGCGCGCTTCGCGCAGGCGGGAGATGAGGCCGGCAAGGCAGCGGTGCTCGTCCGGCGCGCGTACCTCGAGCTCACCGAGGGCGCGCTTCCCGCCGCCCGTCGAGCCCTCGAGGAGGCGCTGGAGCTGCGCCGCGCACAGAGCGACCGGCGCGGTGTCGGACTCGCACTCGCGGGGCTCGGGTTTGTCGACACGAGAGCCGGCGACTACCGCCACGCGGAGCGACACCTCGCCGAGGCTCGCGATCTATTTCGGCGTGCGGGAGATCGATGGGGGCTCGCGAGCACCCTCTGGCGGACGGCCGACCTTGCCTTCGCACGTGGGAACCTCGACGACGCCGAGGCCGCGCTGTTTGAAGCACGCACGGTGCTCGGCCCGACGCAGCGCGAGCGCTGGATCGCAAACACCCTCGCCGGGCTCGCCGAGGTCGCGCTGCTCCGCGGCGACGTGGAACGGGCATCTGCACTCCTGGCGGACGCGCGCGACCGGTATGCGGCACGGGATGACGCGCTCGGCGCCGCGGACGCCGAGGAGCGGCTGAGCGACCTCGCTAAGGGCGCTCTAAGTCCGTGCAAATGAGCCCCGCGTAGAACTCCGGCACGTCAACAAAGGAGTCGGAGATGAGCCATACCATCGCCCCCGTCCTCGGGGAAGCAACAGTTCAGGAACTGCGGGAGACCGCGCGGGGAGAGATCGTGACCCCGGGCGACGACGGCTACGCAGAGGCATGCCGGATCTGGAACGGCGCGCACGACGGGCAGCGCCCCGCGCTCGTCGTCCGCTGCACCGGCGCTGCCGACGTGATTGCGTCGGTCGGGTTCGCGCGCAGCAACGGCCTGACGATCGCCGTCCGCGGCGGCGGACACAGCGTCGCCGGTTTCTCGACCTCGGACAACGCGATCGTGATCGACCTCTCGTCGATGACGAACGTCCGCGTCGATCCGGCTGCCCTCCGGGCAACCGTGGGCGGAGGCGCAGTCTGGGCCGATGTCGACCACGAGACGCAGGCCCATGGGCTCGCGACGACGGGCGGCCTCGTGTCGACCACCGGCGTCGGTGGGTTCACGCTCGGCGGCGGCATCGGCTGGACGATGCGCAAGTTCGGCCTCGCGTGCGACAACCTCGTCGCGGCCGACGTCGTCACCGCCGACGGTCGACTCGTCCACGCGAGCGAGACCGAGAACGCAGACCTGCTCTGGGGGTTGCGTGGCGGCGGCGGCAATTTCGGCATCGTCACAGAGTTCGAGTTCGAGCTCCATCGACTCGGACCGATCGTCTATGCCGGGCCGATCTTCTACCCGGCGCAGGACGCCCACGACCTCCTGCGCGCGTTCCGCGATTGGGCCAGGGACGCGCCCGACGAGATCACCGGCCTCGTGAACCTCACGACCGCGCCGCCGCTGCCGGTGATCCCAGAAGAGTGGCACGGCAAAAAAGTCGCTGCGTTCATCGCCACCTCGACCGGCCCGGTCGACGACGGCGACGCGCTCGTCCGCGCAATCCGCGGCGTGGCAGAACCGATCGTCGATCTGCTCGGCCCAATGCCGTACCAGATGATCCAGACGCTGATCGACCCGCTGTGGGGGAAGGGGATCCACGCCTACTTCAAGGCGACGAACCTCGCACGGCTCGACGACGAACTCATCGGCCGGCTCTGCGAGTTTCACCTTGCCGCGCCCGGCCCGCAATGCGAGATCCACGTGCATCAGATGGGTGGTTCGGTCGGACGCGTCGCCGAGGGCGCGACGGCGTTCGCAGAGCGCTCGATGCCGTTCGTGCTCAACGCCGTCACGGGCTGGCACGACCCGGATGTGGCCACGGCCCACGCGGATTGGGCGCGCGCGGTGGTCGCCGCGGCGTCCGACGCTTCGACCGGCCGTGCCTACGTCAACTTCCTCGGAGACACGGACGCAGCGCGGACGTCGTATGGCGACGAAACGTACGCCCGCCTCGTCTCACTGAAGAACCGCTACGACCCGACGAACGTGTTCCGTCTCAACCAGAACATCGAGCCGTCGGCAGCGGATGATGCCTG
>DASYFU010000220.1:0-2204 GCA_036498225.1 Gaiellaceae bacterium
ATCCGGTGCGGCACGCCGTACGTCTACGCGGCCGCGTATGTCGGGCATCTCGGCGACTACCGCTGCGACAACTGCGGCCACACGCGGCCGCGCCTCGACGTCGTCGCACGCGGGATCGAGCTCCACGGGCTGCACTCGGTCGCGTTCGACCTCGAGCTCCCGGACGGATCCCGACGTGTCGAGCTCGCGCTCCCCGGGCTCTACAACGTCTACAACGCCGTCGGCGCAGCGGCGCTCGCGCACGCGCTCGGAGCGACGGCCGACGACGTCGTCGCCGGGCTCGGGCGGTTCAGCGCGGCCTTCGGCCGCTTCGAGCGGATCGCGGTCGGGGACAAGACGCTGCTCCTGCTCCTCATCAAGAATCCCGCCGGCGCGAACGAGGTCGTCCGTACGCTCGTCGACGGCGGCGCACCGCGACTGGCCGTAATCGCGTTGAACGACGCGATCGCCGACGGTCGCGACGTCTCCTGGATCTGGGACGTCGACTTCGAGCCGCTCCTCGGCGGCCTCGACACGGTCGTGGCGAGCGGAGACCGCGCGGCGGAGCTGGCGCTCCGCTTCAAGTACGGCGGCCTTACCGAGGACGCGATCGAGGTCGAGCCGACTCTCGAGCGCGCGCTCGACCGCGGACTGGAGCTGACGCCGCCCGGCGGCGAGCTCGTCGTCCTCCCCACCTACACGGCGATGCTCGGCCTGCAGCGCATCGTCGCCGCGCGCGGCCTCGCCCGCCCGTACTGGGAGCGCGCGGCATGAACATCCGCGTCGCGCATCTCTATCCGGACTACCTCAACATCTATGCCGACCGCGGCAACATCGCCGTGCTCGCGAAGCGCGCCGCCTGGCGCGGCCACGAGCTCGAGGTGACGGCGATCGGCATCCACGGCGCAATCGACCCGCGCGCGTACGACCTGTACTACCTCGGCGGCGGTCAGGACCGTGAGCAGCTCCTCGTCGCACCCGACCTCGCCGCGAAGGCGGAGCGGCTGCAGGAGGCCGTCGACGACGGCGCCGCGGTCCTCGCGGTGTGCGGCGGCTATCAGCTCCTCGGTCGCGGGTATCGCGGCTTCCACGGCGAGGACATGCCGGGCGTCGGCCTGCTCCCGCTCGAGACGGTCGCCGGCGAGCGGCGCATGATCGGCGACGTCCTCATCGAGACCGAGATGGGACTCATCGCGGGCTTCGAGAACCACGCGGGCCGCACACATCTCGACCCCGGAGCCGAGCCCCTCGGCCGCGTCGTCTCCGGCTTCGGGAATGACGGCGAGAGCGGCTACGAAGGCTGCCGGCTCGGCCGCGTGGTCGGCACGTACCTGCACGGGCCGCTGCTCCCGCGCAACCCACGCTTCGCCGACTGGGTGCTCGCGCAGGCGCTCGCGCATCGCACCGGCGGCGAGCCGCCAGAGCTCGCGCCGCTCGACGACGAGCTCGAGGCCGAGGCGCATGCCGTCTCCACCGAGCGTGCCCACACGCGCGGTGGGAAGTACTAGCTCCGCGCCGCGCGCAGCACCCTCTCGACCGCCTGCTTCAACGCATCGGGAACGTCGCCGTTGCCCGTGTACCGCCGGTATGCGCGACGCGGCTTCCGGCTGCGGCCGCGCGCGTTCACGCCCGAGACCGCCTCGAAGTCGGGCGCGAGCACGACCGTCCGGCGGCGGCCGGCCACGTCCTGGATCTGCCGGTTGACGACGCGCTCCGACTCGACCGGCCGCTGTCCTGCCGGTGCATCGCGATCGTGGACGACGATGTACGGGATCCCACACGCGTTGCACATGCGCGCGAACAGCGGGATGTTCCCCTTGCCGCCGCATTCGAGGATGACGATCCCCTCCTTGTCGGCCTCGACCCCGAGCGCCTCGAAGACGAGCGGGAACGTCATCTTCTCGGTGCGGCCCTCGACGAGCAATGCAGCGCGCGCGAGGAAGAGCTCGGCGCGGTCGCTGTCGAACTCGGAGAGCGCACGGAACGACTCAGCCTCAGGGAGCGGATCCGGCTGGAACAGCGTCGTGCCCTCGTCGGAGGTGTGACGCACGAGCGCGAGCTCTTCGAGCCGGTCGACGCTGAGGAAGACCGGCGCGTGCGTCGAGTAGAGGATCTGGTTCCCGTGCGAGGCGAGCTCGCGCAGCACGCGGTACAGATGGCGCTGCAGATGCGGGCTGAGGTACAGCTCCAGCTCCTCGATCAAGAGGACGAAGCGACGCAGGCCG
>DASYFU010000221.1:0-3559 GCA_036498225.1 Gaiellaceae bacterium
CGCGCTGGAGCAGCTCCTTCGCGTCTCGACGGGGCTGACCGCGCATCCGAGTGCCGACGCGATCATGCAGCGCGTGTGCGGCAGCGTGCGCGACGCGCTCGGCTTCCAGAACGTGCTCGTCGTTCTCACCGACTCCGTCGACGGCCGCCTCAGCCTCGGCGCCGCGGTCGGTTGGGACCGCGACGAGCTTCTGTTGCCTACGGTTCGGCTCGGCGATCTCGACCCGCTCTTCGACCCGGCCTTCGAGATCGAGGGCTGCTTTCTCCTGCCGAACGACGAGGCGGAGCGTCGGATCTCGCGCGACAAGCTCCCGTACGTATCGAAGCTGAACGGGCGCGGCCCGCACGCGTGGAACCGCCACTGGCTGCTCGTGCCGCTGCACGATGCGGACGGCAACGTCATCGGCGTGCTCTCCGCCGACGAGCCAGAGGACCGGCTGCTCCCGTCGGGAGAGAAGCTGCAGGCACTGCGCATCTTCGCGAACCAGGCCGCGGCGGCGATCGTCTCCGCCGAGCGCGTGCGCGAGTTGAGCTTCCTCGCCGACCACGACCCGCTCACGCGGCTGCTCAACCGGCGCGCGTTCGTCGAGCGGCTCGAGTCGGAGGTGGCCCGCGCGAGCCGCTACGGCCGGAGCTTCGGCCTGGTCGTGTGCGACCTCGACGGCTTCAAGAGCGTGAACGACCGGCTCGGGCACGAGGCCGGCGACGAGGCGCTGCAGAGGTTCGCCCGGACGATCGAGAGGGCGCTGCGCAAGAGCGACAGCGCGTTCCGGATCGGGGGCGACGAGTTCGCGCTGCTCCTCGCGGAGGCGACGGACGACGATGCCCGCGAGGTCATCGGCCGCATCCAGGACAAGCTCGACGGGATGCACGCGAGCTTCGGGGTCGCCTCGTGCCCCGGCGACGCGGCCGACGCGAAGGCGCTCTTCCGGCTGGCAGACGCAGCGCTCTACAACGCCAAGCGCTCCGGCACCGGATTGCAATTCGTCTGACGTAGCATCCGAGGCGTGCAAAAGTACGTCCTGACGGAGCTCGACTCGGGCGAGCGCGTGATCTCGGAGCGCGTGCCGAGCGTGCGCTCGGTCTCGATCGGCTTCTGGGTCGGCGCCGGCTCGCGTGACGAGCGCGACGACCGCGCGGGCGTCTCCCACTTCATCGAGCACCTCCTATTCAAGGGGTCGCGTTCGTACGACGCGCAGCAGATCGCGGAGACGTTCGACGCGATGGGCGCGGAGTTGAACGCGGCCACCTCGCGCGAGCACACGATGGTCTACTCGCGCGTGCCCGACCGGCATCTGGAGGAGGCGCTGGAGGTGATGACCGACATGGTCTTCGCTCCGGCGTTCGCCGAGCTCGACCAGGAGCGCGAGGTCGTCCTCGAGGAGATCGCGATGTACGAGGACACGCCGCACGAGCTCGTGCACGACCTCTTCTCCGAAGCGGTGTTCGGGTCGCATGCGCTCGGGCGTCCGGTGATCGGCACCGCGGAGGTCATCTCCACCGTGAGCCGCCGCGCGATCGCGGCGTACCACCGCGCGATGTACACCGGCGGGAACATCGTCGTCGCGGCGGCGGGGAACGTGAAGCACGACACGTTCGTGTCGCTGCTCGAGCGATCCGAGCGCAAGAGCGCCGCCGAGCACGGCGGCCCACGCGTGCGCAGGCCGCTGACGCAGACGCCGACGCCGACGCCGAGCCTGCGCTTCGAGCGCAAGGACACGGAGCAGTACCACCTCTGTCTCGGCGCGCCCGGCATCTCGCGCTCCGACCGCCGCCGCTTCGCCGCGTCGCTGCTCGACTCGATCCTCGGCGGCTCGGCCTCGTCGCGCCTCTTCCAGGAGATCCGCGAGAAGCGGGGGATGGCGTACTCGGTCTACACGTTCGCATCGCAGTACACCGACACGGGGCTCGTGGGTATCTACGTCGGCACGCGCGAGGAGAACCTCGCCACGTGCGTCGAGATCTGCTCCGAGCAGATCGGCGAGCTCGCCGCCGGGAAATTCCGGAAGGGCGAGCTCGAGCGCGCGAAGGAGAGCATCAAGGGCCGCATCCTGTTGTCGATGGAGTCGACCTCGAACCGCATGAGCCGGCTCGGCAAGTCGCTCATCACCGACACAGAGCTGCTGAGCTTCGAGCGCATCATCGCGGAGATCGATGCGGTCGAGCCGGACGCGGTCGCCGATCTCGCCGGCGACCTGCTCGGGCCCGATCGTCTCTCTGCGGCGTGCGTCGGGCCGAACGAGAACCGCTTCCGCGCGGCGATCGGCAACGGCGCCGTGCCGAAGGCCGCATGAAGATCGCGCTGTTCGGCGCCGAGGGCAAGGTCGGAGCTGCACTCCAGCCCGTGCTCGCGCGGGCGGGCCACGAGGTGAAGGCGATCGAGATCGGCGACGAGCCGGACGTGCGCGGCCTCGACGCGGCCGTCGACTTCACCACGCCGGACGCTGCACCGGGCAACGTCCGCGCCGCGCTCGAGCAGGGCGTGTCGTGCGTCGTCGGGACGACGGGTTGGGACCCGCGGCCGCTGCACGAGCTCGCGGCCGCGAATGGGCTCCGCCTGTTCGTCGCGCCGAACTTCTCCATCGGAGCCGTCCTGATGATGCGCTTCGCGAAGCAGGCTGCCGCGTATTTCCCGCGCGCCGAGGTGATCGAGCTGCACAACGAGGCGAAGAAGGACGCGCCGTCGGGCACCGCGCGCGCGACCGCGGAGCTCATCGGCGGGGATACCGTCGTCCACTCGGTGCGGCTGCCCGGCCTGGTCGCGCACCAGGAAGTCATCTTCGGCAGCGAGGGACAGCTACTGACGATCCGCCACGACACGACCGCACGCGAGTCCTTCGCTGAGGGCGTTCTGCTCGCGCTGGTCAAGCTCGACTCGCTCCCGCCCGGCCTGACGGTCGGCCTAGACGCGGTCCTGTAGGCCATAGTTCCCGGCGATGCCGGGTCAGGCCGCCGAGCTCGTCTTCGACGAGGCGACGAAACGCTACGAGGGACGGGAGGGCGCGGCGGTCGAGCGCCTGTCGCTCACCGTCGCCGCGGGCGAGATCTGCGTGCTCGTCGGCCCGTCCGGTGGCGGGAAGACGACCGCGCTCCGTCTGGTCAACCGGCTCATCGAGCTCACGAGCGGCGACATCCGCATCGACGGCACGAGCGTCCGCGAGCAGAACCTCGTGCAGCTCCGGCGCGGGATCGGGTACGTCATCCAGCAGGTCGGCCTGTTCCCGCACATGACGATCGAGGCGAACATCGGCACGGTTCCGCGCCTGTACGGCCGGCCGCGCTCGTGGATCAAGACGCGCTCGGCGGAGCTGCTCGATCTCGTCGGGCTCGACCAGTCGTACGCGAAGCGCTACCCGGCGCAGCTCTCCGGCGGCGAGCGCCAGCGCGTCGGCCTCGCACGCGCGCTCGCGGGCAATCCGCCGCTCATGCTCATGGACGAGCCGTTCGGCGCGATCGACCCGATCGTGCGCGCACGCCTGCAGGACGAGTTCCTCCGCCTGCAGGAGGAGGTGCGGAAGACGGTCGTCTTCGTCACGCACGACATCGACGAGGCGATCAAG
>DASYFU010000222.1:0-9298 GCA_036498225.1 Gaiellaceae bacterium
ATACCGCGCGACCGCGACCCACTCGCCGTTCTCGCGCAGCCCGTACTCGGCGTCGGAGTTGACGGCGGCCGCGACGTTCGCAGGCAGCGTCCACGGCGTCGTCGTCCAGACGACGATGGACTCCCCCGGACGCTCGATCAACGGGAAGCGGACGAAGAGCGACGGGTCGGCGCGATCCTGATACACGCCGGACATCGCCAGCTCGTGCTGCGAGATCGACGTGCCGCAACGCGGGCACCACTCGGTCGAGCGATGGCCGCGGTAGAGCCAGTCGCGCTCATGCACCGTCTTCAGCATCCGCCAGACGTACTCGATGTTCGTGTCGCTGAAGGTGTAGTAGTCCTTGCCCCAATCCATCCACTGGCCGAGCCGCTTCGATCCGGCGATCAGCTCGGTCGACGACCAGACGACGACGTCGCGGCACTTGCGCGCGAACTCCTCGAGGCCGTACTCCTCGATCTCCCGCTTCGAGTTGAGCCCGAGCTCGCGCTCGACGCCGACCTCGATCCACAGCCCCTGGCAGTCGAAGCCGTTCTGGTAGCGCTGGTCGAAGCCGCGGAGCGCCTTGTAGCGCTGGAAGACGTCCTTCAGCGTCCGGCCCCAGGCGGTGTGCACGCCGAGGGTCTTGTTCGCCGTCACCGGGCCGTCGACGAAGGAGTAGGTCGGGCCGCCGCGGTTCTGCTCCCGCAGCGCCTCGAACGTCCCCTCGCGCTCCCACGCGGCGAGTACGTCCTCCTCGAGGGCAGGATGGTCGGGTACCGTCGGGAGTGGCTGGAAGACTGGCTCTGCGGTCATCGGGAAGGGAAGTCTAGAGAGCGACGTTCTATGTCTAGATGGACCGGAAACTGAAAGGACTGAAATGGCTCAAGACGTAACCGACGCGACGTTCGAGAACGAGGTGCTCCAGAGCTCCCAGCCTGTGCTGGTGGACTTCTGGGCGGAATGGTGCGGCCCGTGCCACGCCGTCTCGCCCGTGCTCGAGCGCATCTCGGAGGAGCGGAACCTCAAGCTCGTCAAGGTGAACATCGACGAGAACCAGAACCTCGCGATGAAGTACGGGATCCAGTCGATCCCGAACATGATTCTCTTCGAGAACGGCGAGCCGAAGGCGAACGCCGTCGGCGCGATGCCGAAGGGGATGCTCGAGAAGCAGCTCGGGCTAGCGGAGTAGCGGCGACGCGGAGAGCACTTCAGCTCTCCGCGTGACCACCCTCGAGGAAGCTGAGAAAAGCCGCGTGCTTGGAGAGGAAGTCCTCGATCTCGGCGACGCCCGCGCCGGCCCAGTCCTCGAGCCAGGTTTCTGCGAGGTCGTCCTCGATGCGATGGAGGCCGCGTTCGCTCATGGGGGGATGATCGACTCCGTACCGGACGGCCGCCATGGGCCGATCGGCTCAACTTCGGGGGCCCATGGACCCACCGGCACAATGGGCCGGTGCCCAGGTCCTCCGCCACCGCCCACGAGCTGAACCGCGTCGGACTGCTGGCCGGCCTTCCCGGCGAGACGCTCGCGCAGCTGGCGAAGCGGATGGAACGGCAGGAGGTGGCGCCGGGGACGGTCATCGTGAGCGAGGGTGAGCCCGGCGACCGCTTCTACGTCGTCTTCGCGGGAATGCTCGCCGTCAGCCAGGCCGGGTACGGGGGACGGAACGTCCTGCGGCCCGGCGACTACTTCGGCGAGGTGGCGCTCGCGATGGACGTGCCGCGCACTGCGACGGTCGCGGCGATCACGCCCGCCGTCGTGGCGAGCTGCGACCGCGAGACGTTCGACGAGTTCCTACGGCCGTTGTTCGCGGACGACTGAATCGCTGAGCGCCGGCCACGCGGCCTTCGCCCAGTCGCCGAACTCGCGGTCGGTGAGCACGCCGAGCGCGAGACCCGCGTCCGGGTCCACCCAGAGAAACGTTCCGGCGGCGCCGAAGTGGCCGAACGTCCGCGGCGATGCGAGCGTCCCCGTCCAGTGGGGCGACTTCGAGTCGCGCAGCTCGAATGCGAGGCCCCAGTCGTTCGGATCCATGCGACCCCAACTCGGGAGAACACCTGCGAGACCGGCGAACTGGACCGAGGTCGCCTCGGCGAACGTCTCCGGCGCGACGAGCGTCGGCGCGAGCAGCTCTCGCGCGAGCGCGAGCAGGTCGTCGAGCGGTCCGCGGTAGCCCCACGCAGGCGAGCCGTGCAGGGCGCCCTCGAGCCCGAGCGGCTCCGCGACAGCGTGGTGGAAGTACGCGTCGAACTCCATCCCCGCGCGTTCCGCGACGAGCGCGGCGGCGACCTCGATGCCGTAGTTGGAATAGATGCGCCGGCGCTCGGGCGGCATGAGTGGCGGCCCTTCCTCCGGAGGCAGGCCGGACGCATGCGCGAGCAGATGCCTCAGTGTCGAGCCCTCAGGGCCGGCCGGCTCGTCGAGGTCGACCGTCCCCTCCTCGACGGCGACGAGCGTGGCGAGCCCGGTCAGCAACTTCGTCACCGACGCCCAGCGCAGCGAGACGTCGCTGGGGCCGTGAACGGCTTCCATTGAGCCGGCGACGCCCGCCGCCGCCGTCCTGGCCCCCCAGGAATCGATCGCCTGAAGCGCGTCCATCCGGCGATACTAGGTCGATGAGGAGGCAGCTCGTCCCGGCGATCTCCCCGCAGGCGGCTACCGTCGGTTACTCCCGCGCGGTGCGCGACGGCCGGCACGTCCACGTCGCCGGAACCGCTCCGGTCGGCACGGATTCGTCCGACCCGTACGTCCAGGCCCAGCGGTGCCTCGAGATCATCGTGGCCGCACTCGCCGAGGTCGGCGGCGCGCCCGAGCACGTCATGCGGACGCGCATCTATCTCGTCGATGCGGCGGATTGGGAAGCGGTCGGCCGCGCGCACGGGGAGGTCTTCGGCGACATCAGGCCCGCGTCGGCAATGGTCGTCGTCGCCGCGCTCCTCGATGCTGCGTGGCGCGTCGAGATCGAGGCGGAGGCGCTGCTCCCGTGAGTCAGCTCATCCCATCCTCGATCACGGGCAAGGGCAGCACGTACGCCGAGGGCGGCAGCGTCCTCGACCACGCCTTCGGCAAGAGCGACCAGTACACACTCGGCGTCGAAGAGGAGTACATGCTGCTCGACGGGGAGTCGTTCGACCTCGTGCAGCACATCGACACGGTGCTCGCGGCGGTGGCCGGAAACGAGCTCGAGACGCGCATCAACCCCGAGCTGATGCAGTCGGTGCTGGAAGTAGCGACGCCCGTTTGCCACACCGCCGCGGACATCGCGGCGCAGCTGCGGCAACTCCGCAGCTACGTCTGCGAGGTCGCGCGCGAGCGCGGCATGCGCGTGGGATCGGCGGGCACGCACCCCTTCTCGTTGTTCGAGCGCCAGCGCATCACGGCGAAGGACCGATACCGCGCGCTCGTCGACCAGCTCCAGTACATCGCGCGGCGCGAGCTCATCTTCGGGATGCACGTGCACGTCGCCGTGGACGATCCCGAGAAGGCGATCCAGGTCGTGAACGCGCTCATCGGCCACCTCGCCGAGCTCGTCGCGCTCTCCGCGAGCTCGCCCTTCTGGCGCGGTGAGGCGACCGGGCTGCACTCGTCGCGCCACATGGTGTTCGCCGCGTTCCCCCGTTCGGGTCCACCGCCGCGCTTCCGCGACTACGCGGACTACGCCGAGGTCGTCGGCCAGCTCGAACGCACCGGCTGCATCGCCGACTACACGCACATCTGGTGGGACATCCGCCTGCACCCGCGGCTCGGAACGATCGAGATCCGCATCTGCGACGCGGTGACACGCCTCGACGACGTCGTCGCGATCACCGCGCTCTGCCAGGCGCTCGTCAAGCACTACAGCGAGCGCTTCGATGCCGGCGAGGAGATCCCGTCGTTCCACCGCATCCTCACGACCGAGAACAAGTGGCTCGCGGCGCGCTACGGGCTGGATGCGCCCGTCATGGACCTGCACACCGGTCGCCGCAACCGCGTGCCGGTCACGCAGGTCGTCCGCCGGACGCTCAAGCTCGTCGAGCCACATGCGCGCGAGCTCGGCTCCGACGCCGAGCTCGCCGGCGTCGAGGACATCCTCCGCCGCGGCTCGAGCGCCGACGCGCAGTTGCGCGTGTTCAACGCGAACCGCGACATCGTCGAGGTCGTGCGCGAGATCGCGGGCGAGACCGAGAACGTCGGCGTTCCCGTAGGCTGATCCGCATGCTGGCCGTCGGTGACCGGATCCCGGATGCGCGCGTGTGGACGACGCCACAGGAGAGCGCGACCGTTGCGCAGCTCGCCGAGCACGGGCCGATCCTCCTCCTCTTCTACCTCTTCGACTGGTCGGCGACCTGAACGAACGAGCTCGAGCTCCTGCGTGACAGGGGCGAGGAGTTCCGCGCCGCCGGCGTCCAGCCGTACGCGGCGTCGCGCGACTCTCCGTGGACGCACGTCGCGTGGATGCAGGCGCTCGATCTCGACTTCCCGCTCCTGTCCGACTGGAACGGCGACGCCACGCGCGGCTTCGGCGTGGCGATCGAGCATCGCGGGCTGCGCGACGTCTCCGAGCGGTCGGCGTTCCTGATCGACGAGAGCGGGACGGTCAGGGGCGCATGGCGCTACGAGGCCGCAGAGCTCCCCGATTTCGACGAGCTGCTCTCGGCCGCCCGCGCCTTGTAGCCGTTCGCTACATGCCCATTGCGTGGTACCCGCTGTCGACGTACAGCGTGGTACCCGTGACGTTCTTTGCGCCGTCGCCGAGCAGATACGCGGCGGCGGCGCCGACGTCCTCCGCAGTGACGTGCCGGTGGAGCGGCGCTCGCTCCTCGACGATCGCCTCCATCGTCGGGAAGCCGGCGATCGAACGCGCCGCGAGCGTCCGCACCGGCCCGGCCGAGATCGCGTTGACGCGGATGTTCTTCTCGCCGAGATCCCACGCGAGGTAGCGGACCGACGCGTCGAGCGTCGCCTTCGCGACGCCCATGACGTTGTAGTGCGGCACTGCGCGCTCGCCGCCGAGGTACGTCATCGTCACGATCGAGCCGCCTCCGGCCTTCTCCATCAGCGGCTCGGCGGCACGCGCGCACGCCACGAGCGAGTAGGCGCTGATGTCGATCGCCGTCCAGAAGCGGTCGCGCGGCGTGTCGGTGAACCGGCCCTCGAGGTCCTCGGCGTGCGCGAAGGCGACGGAGTGGACGAGATAGTCGAGCTCTCCGCCGAACGCCTCGCCGACTTCTCCGAAAACGCGGGCAACGTGGTCGTCCGAGCACACGTCGCACTCGGTGATGAGCGCGGCGTCGACGCCGGCGGCGAGGTCGCGCACGCTCTGCTCGATGCGGTCACCCTGGTAGGTGAAGGCCAGCCGCGCTCCGCCGGCAGCCAGCGCCTGCGCGATCGCCCAGGCGATCGAGCGCTTGTTCGCGACGCCGAGCACGAGCGCGCGCTTGCCAGCGAAGTCTCCGGCCATCGTGCGATCCTAATGGGCACGTGGAGAGGGTCGCCGTCGTCACTGGAGCGTCGTCCGGCATCGGGGCCGAGATCGCGCGCGGTCTCGCCCGCAAGGGCTGGCTCTGCGTCCTCCTCGCGCGCCGGGAAGACCGGTTGCGTGCGCTCGCGGACGAGATCGGTGGAGAGGTCGAGGTGTGCGACGTCGGCGACCGCATCGCCGTCGAGGCGACCGCGGCACGGGTGCTCGAGCGCCATCCGCGCATCGGCCTCCTCGTGAACAACGCGGGCATCTCGGCGCGCGCAGGGTTCCTCGACGGCTCACCCGAGTCGATCGAAGCGGTGATCCGCATCAACTACCTCGGCAGCGTGTGGTGCCTGCGGGCCTTCCTGCCCGGGCTCGAGGCGGCTGCGCCCTCCGACGTCGTCAACATCGTCTCCGTGGCGGGCGACGTCGCGTTTCCTCCGTCCGGCCCGTACTCGGCGTCGAAGCACGCACAGCTCGCGTTCTCGCGCGCGACCGCGGCCCAGCTCCGCCGGCGCAGGATCAGGGTGCACACGGTCAAGCCCGGCTTCGTCGAGACGGAGGGATTCCCGCAGGCCTGGCTGCCTGCGCCGGCGCGGCGACTCGTCGTCGGGCCCGAGACGGTGGCCGAGCACGTCCTCGCATCGCTCGACCACGGCCGTGGCGAGACGAGCGTCCCGCGCTACTACGGCCTCGCCGGGAGGCTGCAAGCATTCATACCGAATACATTCGCGCGCGTCCTCGGATTCTCTCGACGCTGAGCGTAGGATCGGTCGATGATTCCTGCCGAGTACGGGATTGCCGACGTCATCGCGGTCGCCGAGTTTCGCGCGGCTCTGCGGTCGTTCCTTCGCCAGAGCGAACGCATCGCGCGGCAGTCGGGGCTGACGCCGCAGCGGTACCTCCTCCTGCTGATGATCAAGGGAGCGCCCGACGGGAGCGGTCAGTCGACCGTGACCGATCTCGCGCGTCGGCTGCAGCTCGCGCAGAGCACGGTCACCGAGCTCGTCAGCCGCGCGGAGGAGTCGGGCCTCGTCGAGCGCAAGCAGTCCGGTCGGGACGGACGAGTCGCGTATCTCCGTCTGACCACCGAAGGCGAGCGGCGCTTGAATCTCTCCTTCACCGGTCTCGAGGTCGAGCGGCAGCAGTTGCGCGAAGCGGTCGACCAGCTCCGCCCGCTCACGGGCTAGCGCCGGTCGAGCAGGTACCAGGCAAGCGTCGCCGTGTAGGCGTCGCAGCCGTCCGGTGCGAGCGCCAGCGCGCGCTCCCGCTCCTCGCCCCCGCAGGCGGCCAGGTCGAGATACTCGTCGAGCTTCCTGCGCTCGACATCGCGTCGGTCCCGCACGAGCACGAGGCCGTTCGCCTCGAACAGCTGGCGCAGGTCGACGTCCGGGAGCAAGCGCGTGTGACCCGGGTCGCGCGCACGCTCGAACCGGTCGACCTCGAGCGCGGCGAGCGGGTCGACGGGCGCGACCTGATCGACGACGAGCAGCTGGCCACCGCGGCGGGTGACGCGAACGAGCTCCGCGAGCACGAGCTCCGGTCGCGGCACGTGATGGAGCGTCCGCAGCGTGCCGGCGAGATCGAACGAGCCGTCGTCGAACGGCAGATGCTCCGCATCGCCTTCGACGAACCTCACGGTGGAAGGGGCACGCTCGCGCGCGAGCTTCAACAGCTCGGGAACGCGGTCGACGCCGACCACCTCGCGCACGACCGGTGCAAGTGCGAACGCAAGCGCTCCCGCTCCCGTGCCGACGTCAAGCGCGACCTCGTCGCCGCGCGCGAGCACGAAGTCGTGCACGACTTCGGCCAGGGCGGCCGCGCGCTCGTCCTGCTTCGCGGCGAACCGCTCGGCCGTGCGCGCGAAGCGATCCTCAGGCATCGACGACGGTTCGCCTCGCGCGGGTCGGGCTGCTGTTGATGCCGACCGCGAAGTCGTGGGTGATCGTGCCGGCGACGCGCGCGTGCTCCTCGACGAGGACGCCGTGGCCGACGAGCACGACCGGCGTCCCGATGGGAACTTCGCGGTCGAGCTCGACCGCGAAGGCATCCATCGAGACGGTGCCGACGACGCGGCGGAGCTCGCCGCCGACGCGAACCGTCGTCCCGGTGAGATCGCGGCGGACGCCGTCGGCGTACCCGACCGGGACGATGCCGATCCACGTGTCCTGCTCAGCGACGAAGCGGCGCCCGTACCCGGTGCTCTGGCCGGCGTGCAGCTGCTTGCAGAGAGCGACGTGGCTCGTCCATCCGAGCACGGGCTGGAGCCCGTCCTCGGCCGGATCGGTTCCGAAGGGAGACAGCCCGAGCACCGCAATCCCGCAGCGCGCCGCGTCGAACGCGGCCGAGGGATAGCGCAGCGCGCCGGCGCTGTTGGCGATGTGACGCTCGAGATGCGTGTACGGCGCCGTCGCGGCGCGAAAGCGCTCGATCTGCCATTCGGTGTACGCGGCGTCCGTGTCCGCCGTCGCGAGGTGACTCATCAGACCGACGACTTCGAGCGCCGGAGACATCAGCTCGGAAACGCCCCAGCGCCCCATTCCCGTGTCGAGCTTCACGTGGACGCGCACGCCCGGCGGCACCTCGTCGGATGAGACGACGAGCTCGACGTGCGCGTCGCGCGCCTGACCCACCTCGCGATTCAGCGCCGGTCCCATGACGATGATCCGCGCAGTCGAGAACTCGCGGCGGAGCACGAGCGCCTCGGGAACGGTCGCGACGCAGAGCGCAGACGCGCCCGCACCGAGCGCCGCTCCGGCGACGTCGGTCGCGCCGTGGCCGTACGCATTCGCCTTCACAACCGCCCACAGCTGCGCGCCGCGCAACGCATCGAGCAGGACGCGCACGTTCCGTCGCACCGCCCCGAGGTCGATGGTGATCTCGCTCCTGTGCATCTACCTCAGCACGCGCGGGAGCGCGTCGATCAGGTCGCTTGCAACGAGGCCGGCCCGCTGCGTGGCCTCGAGGGAGGCGCGCTGCTGCGCCGCTGCGGCGGCTGCTGCCGCGAGCTGCGGGTCCATCCCCTTCGCCAGAAACGCGCCGACGATGCCGGTGAGGACGTCGCCCGTGCCCGCGGTCGCGAGCGACGGGAGGCCGAGCGACGACACGAGCAACCCGCGCCCGGGCTCGGCGACGAGCGTGTCCGCGCCCTTCAGGAGGACGACGCAGCCGAAGCGCTTGGCCGCCTCGCGCACGGACGCGATGCGGTGCGCGGCGATCTCCTTCGAATCGCGCCCGAGCAGGCGTCCGAGCTCGCCCTCGTGCGGCGTCAGCACGCGCGGCGCCGGCCATGTGTCAGGCTCGAGCCCGAACAATGCGTCGGCGTCGACGACCGCGGGGAGCGCAACCTCGGCGAGTGCGCGGCGGACGAGGCCGTGAACATCTTCGCCACGCCCGAGCCCCGGGCCGATGGCGAGCGACGACGCCTTCGCCGCCAGCGGGCCGAGATGATCGGGCAACGGCCGCTTCACCACCTCGAGCAGCCGCTGCTCGAAGACCGGCAGCGTCGACTCGGGCGCGGCGAGGGTCACATAGCCCGCGTCAGCGCGCAGCGCGGCCATCGCGGTCAGCGACGGCGCACCCGTCAGGCCTGGAGAGCCGCCGACGACGAGCACGTGGCCGGCCGTGTACTTGTTGTCCCGCTCGCCGCGCCGCGGGACGGAGCGGAGGATCTCGACACCGACGAGCCGAGCCTCCGTGTCGACCTCGTCGAGCCCGATGTCGACGACGTACACGACTCCGGCATGGAACCGACCCGGGGCGACGACGACGCCGACCTTGCGTCCGTGGAAGGTGACCGTCGCGTCGGCGTCGACTGCGGCGCCCGCGACCTCGCCGGTCGAGGCGTCGACGCCGGACGGGAGATCGACCGCAAG
>DASYFU010000223.1:0-8565 GCA_036498225.1 Gaiellaceae bacterium
CGGCGAGGAGCTGCTGCGGATGCTCGAGACGCGGCTCGACAACGTCGTCTACCGCCTCGGCTTCGCCGCCTCGCGTGCGCAGGCCCGCCAGCTCGTGCGCCACGGCCACTTCCAGGTGAACGGCCGCCGCGTGAACATCCCGAGCTTCCAGGTTCGTCCCAACGACATCATCACCGTGGCGCAGAACTCGTCGGCGCAGCAGGTGATCCGGGACGCCACCGACCTCGTGTCGACCGTCGCCCCGTGGCTGCAGGCCGACCACGACGGCCTCACCGGCAAGGTGCTGAAGCAGCCCGAGCGCGGCGAGATCGACACACCGGTTCAGGAACAGCTCATCGTCGAGCTCTATTCGAAGTAAGGGAAAGGGATTTCTTTGGCAACTCGCGCAATCGACTTTCAGATTCCGAAGATCGTCCACGAAGACGCGGACGACCATCGCGGAGTCTTCGTCATCGAGCCGCTCGACCGCGGCTTCGGTCACACGTTCGGCAACTCGCTGCGCCGCGTGCTGCTCTCGTCGCTCGAGGGCGCCGCGGTCACCTCGGTCAAGGTCGAGGGCACCGCGCACGAGTTCACGACGCTGCCGGGCGTCCGCGAGGACGTCACCGACATCGTCCTCAACCTGAAGAACCTCGTCTCCCGGCTGCACGGCGATTCGCCCGAGGTCGAGGTGCACATCGCCAAGAAGGGCCCGGGCGTCGTCACCGCCGCCGACATCGAGGCGCCGGCCGAGCTCGAGATCCTCAACCCGGAGCTCGAGATCGCGAACCTCTCGGATCGCGGCCGGCTGGAGCTGACCCTGACGATCGGCCGCGGCCGCGGGTACAACCCGGCCGAGCTGAATCGCGGGCCGCAGCACACGATCGGCGTCATCCCGATCGACTCGATCTTCTCGCCCGTCCGCCGCGTCTCGTACGCAGTCGAAGCGGCGCGCGTCGGTCAGCGCACGGACTACGACAAGCTCATGCTCGACATCACGACCGACGGCTCCGTCGACCCGAAGGACGCGCTCGGTGAGGCGGCCGAGATCCTCATCCGCCAGCTCGCGATCTTCACGGACATCGACAAGATGGAGGGCTTCGGCGAGCAGGCGGTCGTCGCCGGCGACGGCGTCAGCCCCGAGACGGGCCTCGCGCGAGGGATGGAGAACTTCCCGATCGAGGAGCTCGAGCTCGGCGTCCGCTCATACAACTGCCTCAAGCGCGTCGGCATCGAGACGATCGGTGACCTCGTCATGAAGACGGAGAACGAGCTCGCGGCCATCCCGAACTTCGGCAAGAAGTCGATCGAAGAGGTCAAGGAGACCCTCTCGCAGCACGGCCTCACGCTGCGGGGCGACAGCGGGAGCCTCGAGTAACGCGATGCGCCACGCTCGGACGGGAAAGAAGCTCGGACGGGACTCGTCCCATCGCAAGGCGCTGTACGCGAACCTCGCGTGCTCGCTGATCGAGCACGGGCGGATCCGGACGACCGAGGCGAAGGCGAAGGCGGTCAAGCCCTTCGCCGAGCAGATGATCACGCTTGGCCGCCGCGGCGATCTCCATGCCCGGCGGCAGGCGCTCGCCGAGCTCCGCTCGCAGGAGATCGTGCACAAGCTCTTCGACGACGTCGGCCCCCGCATGGCAGATCGCCCGGGCGGTTACTCGAGGATCGTCAAGCTCGGCCATCGCCAGGGCGACGCCGCCGAGATGGTCTATCTCGAGCTCGTCGACTACCAGCCCTAGCGGGCTCGGGCGAAAGTGCTGCGCACTTTCGCCCGTGGGAGGTTCCCGCTTCCTCTTATGAGTGTCGGCGGCTGTTTCGTTCTGCGCGCACGGTGGTGGGCTTCGCCCATCCCCGCGCGTCTTAGCTGCCTACAGGAGCGCCCAAAAGGCTTCCGAGGCCCGCGCTTATTGCGGCGATGAGGATGCCTGCGAACGTCACGATGCCGAGCGCGCGGACGAAGGTGTCCTGGAAGAAGCGCCAACGGAAATACGCGAGCATCAGCAGCTCGAAGGCGACGACCCCGACGGCGAAGATGAGCGCGACGTGGTACGAGGAGATGAGGAACGGAAGCGAGTGGAGGATGCCGCCGAGGAACGTCCCGCCGCCGGTGATCGAGCCGCGCGCCCACGGGCTGCCGCGGCCGGTCAGCTCTCCGGTATCCGAGAGCCCCTCCGAAAAGCCCATGCTGATCGCGGCGCCGAGCGAGGTGGCGAGGCCCGCGATGAACGCGTAGCGCGTGTCGTGCGAGGCGAGCACGACGGCGAAGATCGGCGCGAGCGTGGAGAGCGATCCGTCGATCAGCCCGACCATCGCGGGCTGCACGCGCTGAAGGAGGAACGTATGCTCTTCGGACATCAGTTAGAGTGTATCAATCGTTGTGCAAGGTACTAGAGCATAAGGCAGACCTGACAAACGACGTCAGGCACTCCTGACGTGCGCATCAGACTGACGATCGAGTACGACGGCACGCCCTTCCGGGGTTGGGCGGTGCAGCCGGGGCAGGCGACCGTGGAGGCCGCGCTCCGCGCCGCGCTCGAGGAGACCTTCGTCTCCGTCGACCGACTGGCCGTCGCGGGCCGCACCGACACCGGCGTCCACGCGCTCGGCAACGTCGTTACCGTCGACGTCGAGGGCGGCCCCCCGCCGGAGCGCGCCGCCGCGGCGCTGAACTCGCGCCTGCCGGATGAGATCTCCGTCACCGTTGCGGAGGAAGCGGCGCCGGACTTCCACGCTCGCCACTCCGCGGTCGCACGCTCGTACCGCTACCGGATCTTCACGCGGGCGACGGTGTCGCCGTTCGAGCTCCGGCGGAGCTGGTGGGTCCCGTACCCGCTCGACGTCGACCGGCTTGCCGCCGCCGCCGCGCTGCTGCCCGGCGAGCACGACTTCCGTGCCTTCACGCCGGCGCAGACGCAGCACAACGTCTTCGTCCGCGTCGTCGAGTCGGCCGAGTGGATCCGGCGCGGCGACCATCTCGACTTCGAGATCACCGCGAACAGCTACCTCCGCCACATGGTGCGGACGCTCGTGGGGACGATGCTCGACGAGATCGACCTCGAGCCGCTGCTCGCGGGCGCCGACCGCGCGGACGCAGGCCAGACCGCTCCGCCGTGGGGGCTCTACCTCGTCGCGGTCGCGTACTCCGGCGGCTGACGGCGCAGCGTGCGCCGCCGGAGAACGCCGGTCGCGCCGAGCGCGAAGAGCAGGCCGCCCGTCGCGATGAGCACGTCACCGACGGAGAAGACGTTGGCCCACGGGATCCAGCTCGGCGCCGCCCAGCGGTCGATGAGCCACGAGAGATTCGGCGACGGCAGCACAGCGCTGTTCCGGCTGTGCCCGACGGCGAAGTGCATCCCGGCCGCTCTGAGCGCCGACGGCAGAGCCGGCATGTGCCCGCCGTTCGTCGTGATCGCGAGCAGGTTCGAGACGAGGCCGGCGGCGATCAGCAGGATCCCGGGCATGCGGAAGTTCGCGGCGATGCCGAACGCGAAGATGCCGTACGAGATGAGCCACAGGACGACGCCGATCCGGTCGGACGTGTGCCACGGGAGCACCTTGATCGGAAACGCGATGAGCTGGAGCGCGATCGCGACGTAGAAGAGCCACACCGCGCGGATGCGCAGCGACCCGAGCCGGCTCCAGCGGCCCCCGAGGAGCGGCGCGAGCACGAAGCCCGCAAGTAGCGGCAGCGCGAGTGCCATCGGCTACGCGAACGCCAGGACTGGGGACTGCTGACGGGAAGGCGCACTGTGGGCGACGCACGCCTCGACCGCTGCCACGGCCTGGAGCTCGAACTGCGTGCCCGCGTTCGCCCGGAGCTCGGTGAGCGCGTACTCGACCGACTGGGCCGACCGGTAGGGGCGGTTCGCCGTCATGGCCTCGAAGGCGTCGGCGACGCGGATGATGCGCGCGCCGAGCGGGATGTCCTCGCCCGCCAGGCCGTCGGGATAGCCGGTGCCGTCCCAGTTCTCGTGATGGTGGAGGATCCACTCGTCGATCGGCGCGATCCCGAGGCCCTCGAGCAGCGAGTAGCCGAGCGCCGGATGCGCCTTGATCGTCTCGAACTCGACCGCCGTCAGCCCGCGCGGCGCCTGCAGGAGCGAGTCGGGGATGCCGATCTTGCCGATGTCGTGCAGCAGGCCGGCGAGCGCGAGCTGGTCGACGGTGTTCTCGTCCAGTCCGAGCTCCGCGCCGATGGCGGCGGCGAGCGCCGACACCGTCTCGGAGTGGTTTGCGGTCGAGGGGTCCTTTGCGTCGACGAACCGCACGATGTTCTTCGCGGCGCGCAGTCGGGCGACGCGCTCCGTCTCCCACTCCAGCTCCTTCGCCGAGTGGATGCGCACGACCTTGGGGCTGTAGACGAACGACCGGTTTTTGCCGTGGTGCTTCGACCAGTACAGCGCGCCGTCGGCCATGCGCTGGAGGCCGTCCGCGTCGTCGGCCTGGCTGGGGAAGCTCGCGATGCCGACGCTGATCGTCACCGGCGTCAGGCCGAGCCCGGCGAGCGCCTCCTGCACGTCGGTGATGCGCTCGAACGCGCCCGTTCCGTCGCCCGCGAAGAGCAGCGCGAATTCGTCGCCGCCGCAGCGGAACGCCCTACCGTCGCGTGCGTTGTCGAGGATCTCCCCCAGCGCGACGAGCACGTCGTCGCCGACCTGGTGGCCGTAGGTGTCGTTGATCCGCTTGAAGTCGTCGACGTCGACGATGCACAGCGAGAACTCCGTGCCGTCGCGCTCGGCGTCGAGGATGGCGTTGCGCAGCGCGGCCTGATAGGCGCGATGGTTGCCGAGCGCCGTCAGATTGTCCGTGCGCGCGTCCTTCGCCGCCTGATGGGAGTGGTAGAGGCTCCGCTGATAGAGCGTGAGCGTGAAGAGCGGTCCGGCGAGCAGCAGCAGCATCCATGGGTGCGCGGCCCAGAGGTTCGCCGCGAGCGCGGCGAGCACAGTCATCATCATGAAGACGAGGCCGTTGCGCCGCAGGCAGAGGAGGACGACGTCGCGGTAGCGCACGTTCTGCGCGAGCGCGATGACCCCAGAGACGATGAGGACGTTGCTTGCGACGTGCAGCGCAGCGCCGCCGAGGATGTACCCGGTGAGGCGACCGGCGCCGACCGCGTCGGAGGAGCCGAAGACGATGACCGGCGTGCTCGCGGCGAGCGCAAAGATCGAGTAGCTGGCGACGTTGAAGGCGATCCGCTCGATCGGCCGGCGCGTGGCAATCATACTGATCGCGATGCTGAGGCCGGCGGCCGGGACGGCGTACTCCCAGCCGAACAGGATGGCGGCGGTGACGATGAAGACGGTCGTGATCGAGACGTCCGTCTTGCCGCCCTCGCCCATCGGCATGGGCTGGAGGTCGGCCATGAGGGCCAGCGCGAAGAAGAGCGCGACGCTCGCCGCCTTGGTGATCGTCGGGGGATCGACGGCGATCTTGACGAGAGCCAGGACGATCAGGGGTGCGGCAACCGCCGTCGTCGCCGTGATGTAGGCGAACAGACGAGTGGGAAGGCCGCAGATCAGATTTCCGTTCATGGGTTGGTTACGTTCGAGAAAGCCGAGAAGCGGGGCCGGCCGCCTGACGGACGGCCCCGCTCAAATCCGGCTGATGGTCAGTCCCAGCGCCAGTCGGCGCCGGCACCGACAACGAGCGCGACGAGGGCGGCGAGGGCCATGGCCCCCTTGAGGAGCGTTGCCGCATCGAGTGCGCGTGTGTACCACCGAATCACGAGATCTTCACCTCCCAGGAGATGTCCGCAGTAAGTCCCGTTTCGCAGTCGCATCCTCGCTTTTTCACCCGGGATGTCATCCCCAGGAAGGGTGAGGCTTCGGAGGGTGAGAAATCGTTCATACCGGCTTCATTCCGAGGGTTTCTGCGGGGCCGCCCGCGGTGCGGACGACCCCGCGGGACGAGCGACCTGCTATTCCCAGCGCCAACCGGCGCCGGCACCAACGACGAGCGCGACGAGTGCGGCGAGAGCCATGGCCCCCTTGAGGAGCGTTGCCGCATCGAGTGCGCGTGCATACCAACGAATCACGAGATCTTTCACCTCCCAGAGATGTCCGCAGAAAAGAACCCGTTCGGGAATCGCATCGACGCGGACGGCTGATGGCTGGAGGGCCCTCACCCGTTGGAGTGAGGCTCCGTGCTTCAGCTGATACGGAACGTGGCGATCTCGCCCGGCGCGAGCTCGGCGCCGCCGGCAGCGTCCTCCTCTTCGTCCAGGCGGATGCGCCTGGCGTCGACGCCTTCGATGCGCACGTGCTCCGGCGTCGCGCTCGGGTTGAAGACCCGCAGGATGAGGCCGTTGCCGTCCTCCGCGCCCTTCAGGCAGGAGAAGACGACGTCGCCGGCGAGGGTCAGCGGCGCGTCGAACGGGTCGCCGATGAGGAAGTCGGTGCGGTAGTCCTGTCCGGCGCGGAGGAGCTCCGCGTCGGAGAGCCGGTCGGCGTCGAGGCGGAGCGCGTACTCGAAGACGTGTACCCCGTGGCACTGGCCGTCCGGCGTGGCGATATCCGGGCCGGCCATGAGCTCCCTCGTCGGGAGGCCGGCCGGCCGGGAGATCGTCCCCACGCAGCGCAGGAGGGTCAGCCGCAGCCCGTCGCGGGCCGCCTCGTACTCGGGGAGGCCCTTCGTGAGGAGCGCGAGCGGGCCGAGCGCGACGGCACCGAGCGTGTGCTGCGCGGGAATGGGCGGCTCCACCCACGGGGCGCGGGCGGGCGGCGGCGCCAGGGGTCGGCGGACGACCGCGAACTGGCTCTCGGCGCGCACCTCGTCCCCGGCGTCCGACACCGGAAGATGGACGCGGAGCCGGTGGTCGGATGCGTCGTTCTCGACCGTCGTGCGCAGCTCGATCCGGCCGAGTGCCGCGCGCGCGACCGTGGAGATGCGGATCCCGGGCAGCTCGTGCTCGAGGACGAGGGCGCCGTCCGGCTCGGTCCGCGACGTGACGAGCTCGGCACGCCGCACGGGGCCGGCGGGGCAGAACGTGTACAGGTCGCCGACGTCCGGCTCGTCCTCGAACTCGATCTCGAGGCGCTCGAGCGGCTCGAGATCGGCCGGCGACCGCGGTGCGCGGCGCCCCTCGAACCCGTCCAGCTCCACGACCTCGCCGTCGACGAGCCGCGACCGTCCGTACGGCAGGGGATTGACGAGCGCGCCCCCGACGCCGAGCGCCTCGCGCTCGACGATCTCGAGCGTGCGGTCGAGCTGCTCGTAGCGGGCGACCATGTCGCGATGCACCTCGTCGCACGAACAGCCGCAGATGGAGTCGTGCGGGTGGTTGCGCATGAGGTCGCGCCAGGCGAGGCGCACGTCCCCGTGCGGGAAGCGCGTGCCGTCGTGCAGCGTCCTCAGCGCGGCGACGGTCTCGACGCCGAGCAGCCGCCGCTCGGCTCGCTCGTTCGCCTGCTTCAGGTACATGCGTGCGGAGTTGACTCCGCGCAGGATGTTCTGGAGCCGGCTGCCCACGAGCTCGCCCTCGTAGACGGGCAATCCGTCCGTCTCCGGCTCGAAGTCGGAGAAGCGGCCGATTCGGAACGACGGGCCGAGCTCGCGGCACAGCTCCGGCAGGAACGGCTGCACCGGGAGATGGTCGGAGCCGTTCGCGAGTAGCACCGTCGTCTGGCCGGCACGCTCGAGCAGCGGGCCGAAGCGCTCGATGATCGCCTCGACCCGTTCCGCCGCCTCCTGCGAGGTCGTCAGCCGCGCGAAGTTGTCGTAGTGCGCCAGGAACTGGCACGCCACGACTTCGGCGCCGGCGGCGCGCCAGCGGAAGACTACGCCGACCTCGTCGATCTGGTCGCCCATGCCGCGCGAGAAGAGGAACGTCGGGAGCCCGAAGCCCGCGAGGATCTGCGGGAGCTGCGCCGGGTGCCCGAAGCTGTCGGGCTCGTAGCCGGCCGCGGTCGGCTCGACGCCGAACCTGCGGCACACGCGCCGGCCGAGCAGCAGGTTGCGGACGAGCGACTCGCTGCCGACGAGGATCTCGTCCGGGAGGACGTACCAGGGGCCGGCCTCGAGCCGGCCGGCCGCGAGCAGCGCTTTCAGCCGGCCGACGTTCTCCGGCCGCACATCCGCGTAGTCCTCGAGCACGATCCCCTGCCCGTCGAGCGTGAACGAGCGGAAGGACTCGTCCGCTTCGAGCGTGTCGAGCACGCCGTCGACGACCGCGCCGAGCCGCAGCCGGAAGACCTCGAACGGGACGTACCACTCACGGTCCCAATGCGTGTGGGGGACGACGAGGTACTCGATCGGTCTAGCTTCTCAGGTCGTGGCGGGTCGCGGCTTGCGCCACGGTATCCGTGCGCCGGTTACGGCGAGCGCGAGGACGAAGCCGCCTAGCGCGATCGCGACGTCGCCGACCGAGAAGATGTTCGCGAGGGGGATCCAATGCGGCGCCGCCCACCGGTCGACGAGCCACGACAGGTTGGGGTGCGCCATCCGCTCGCTGTTCATCGAGATTCTGTAGTGGAGCCCGGCGCCGGCGAGTGCGCGCGGCAGCGCGGGCATGTGGCCGCCGTTGGCGACGACGGCCAGGTGGTTCGTGGCGAGGCCGGCGGCGACGAGCGCGACGCCGGGAAG